>NZ_JBISAI010000001.1:0-197267 GCF_044391605.1 Kitasatospora sp. NPDC018619 | reverse complement strand
CGTGGGGGGGCCCCCCCCCCCCGCGCCCCCCCCCCCCCCCCCCCCCCCCCCCCCCCCCCCCCCCCCCCCCGCGGGGGGGGGGGGCGCCCCGCGCCCCCCCCCCCCCCCCCCCGCACCGGTTCGACTGCGGGGCCCTACGCCCGCGCGTCGGTGGCCAGCGCCTGCGCCGACGGAAGGTTGGGCTGGGGGTGGGTCAGCAGGTGCACGCCCGCCGCCAGCGCGCCGCCGACCAGCGGGGCGAGCAGGAACAGCCACAGCTGCGACAGCGCGTCGCCGCCCGCGAACAGCGCCGGGCCGAGGCTGCGCGCCGGGTTGACCGAGGTGCCGGTGAGCGGGATGCCGACCAGGTGGACGACCACCAGCGCGATGCCGATGGGCAGCCCGTCGAAGCCGACCGCGGCCAGCCGGTGGGTGACCGCCAGGACGACGTACACCAGCAGGAAGGTGAGGACGACCTCGGTCAGGAACGCGCCGCCGGCGTTGATGTGCACCTGGGAGCGGTCGCCCCAGCCGTTGGTGCCGAGCTTGCCGTGCGTCTCCAGCCCCGGTATCTGCTTCGCCAGCAGCAGGACGAGCGCCGCGCCCGCGATGCCGCCGAGGAACTGCGCCACCCAGTACGAGACCGCCGTACGCCCGTCGATCCGGCGGGCCAGCAGGAAGCCGAGCGTCACCGCCGGGTTGACGTGGCAGCCGGAGATCGGGCCGAGCGCGTACGCGAGCGCGAGCAGCACGAAGCCGAACGCGAGCGCGATGCCCACCGCACCGATCGCCTCCCCCGCGAGCACCGCCGCGCCCACCGCCAGCAGCACCAGCAGCAGCGTCCCGAGGAACTCGCCGATCACCGCCCGCCTGTCCGTTCCACCCATGCGCCTGGTCCTCCTGACCGTCAGGGCAGGCGGCGGCGCCGCCCACGTCCGGCCAACCCTGGTCGACCGTTCGGGGGGCCGCATGTCGGCCGGACGGCCTAGCGCCGTGTTCACGGCGCGTCCGCCTGCCGAATTACTCCGAACGGATGAAACCGTACGAAACTGCCGCGCCCAATGCAAAACGGATGCAAAACGGGCAGACGGGGACAGGACGGACGGCGAACGGCTGTCAGGGCATCACGACGTCACCACGTCAGACCGTCAGCACGATCTTGCCGCGCAGGTGCCCGGCCTCGCTGATCCGCTGGGCCTCGGCCGCCTCCGCCAGCGGGAGCACCCGGTGCAGCGGCAGCCGCAGGGTGCCCGCCTCGTGCAGGGCGAGCACGGCCGCGAAGGCGCGGTCGTAGAAGAAGCCGACGCCCTCCGCCCCTCCCGAGAAGCGGACGCCGTGCTCCTGCGCCCCCGGGATGTCGGCGATGGTCAGCACCCGGTCCGCGCCGCCCGTCAGCTCGATCGACAGCGGCAGCACCCCGCCCCGGCCGGCCGCGTCCAGCGCCCGGTGCACGCCGCCCGGGGCGGCGGCCCGCACCCGCTCGGCCAGGCCCTCGCCGTACGCCACCGGGATCGCGCCGAGCTCGCGCAGGTGGTCGTGGTTGGACTCGCTCGCCGTGCCGACGACCGTGATCCCGCGCGCCCGGGCGAACTGGAGCAGCAGGGTGCCGACCCCGCCGGCCGCGCCGTGCACCAGGAGGGTCTCGCCGGGTCGCACGCCCAGGAGGTCGAGCACCCGCTCGGAGGTCTCGGCCGCCGTCGGGATCGCGGCCGCCTGCGCCCAGCTCAGGCCGGCGGGCTTGTGGGCCAGCGTCGCGGCGTCCAGCAGCGCGTGCTCGGCGTATCCGCCGCCCATCAGGGCGCCGAACACCTCGTCGCCGGGCGCGAAGCCGCGCACCTCGGCGCCCACGGACTCGACCACGCCGGACACCTCGAAGCCCGCCACGTAGGGGAAGGCGACCGGGAAGAGCCCGGCCAGCTCACCGGTGCGCAGCTTGTGGTCCAGCGGGTTGACGCCCACCGCCCGGACCGCGACCCGCACCTGGCCCGGGCCGGGAGCGGGCAGTTCGATGTCGATCGGGCGCAGCACGTCCACGCCGCCGAACTCGGAAAAGGCGATCGCCTTGGTCATGGAAGGTCCTTCTGTTCCAGGGGGTGGGGTTCCTCCGACGCCTCCATCCTGCGACCGGGGCGGCGCCCGCCCGGCTGGCCCTTCGGACGGTTCGACCTGTCCGATCGGCCAGGCGGGAACGGCGACGGCCGCACTAGGCTGGACCGCATGGGCGGCGCGGTCGGCGCGGTCGGCGCGGTCAGCACGGACGGCACGGGCAGCAGGGGCGGGACGAGCGACATGAGCAGGACGGACAGCACGGTCAGCGGCACCGGCGGCACCGGCGGCACCGGCGGCGGGAACGACACGGGGGCCGCGGCGGCCACGGCCCCCGCGGACGACACCTGGCGGCAGCACTGGAGCCGCCCCGAGGACGCCCTGGCCCGGGCCGTCGAGGTGCTGCGCACGCCCCGGCCGGACCTCCTGCTCCGCCTGTCCGAGGCGCTCGCCACCCTCGTCCCGCACACGGTGCTCGCGCAGCTCAGCGGCGTCTGCACGTTCAGCCCCGCGCGCAGCTACGGCCCGCCCGAGCTCACCGACGCCATCAGCGCCCTGGACCTGTCCCGGCTGGCCGCGCACGCGGCCGGGACCACCGCGACCGGCCGCCCCTGGCAGGGCGAGGCCGAACTCGCCGGGCGGACGCGGCCGGTGGTGGTCGCCGCGACCGCGCCGGGCACCGACGGCGGCGCCGTCCTGATCCTCGTCCGGGCCCGCACCGAGCCGGTCGCGCCCGGGGCGCTCGCCGTGCTCCAGCAGCTCTGGGAGCTGGTGGTCGCCCACTCCGACCACCGCGCCACGGACGCCGCCCCCACCCAGACGGCCACCTCCCGCGCCTCCGCCAACGCCCGCGCCCGCGCCATCGCCGAGTTCACCGGCACCCACAGCGCCGCGCTCACCGCGATCCTGGCGCCGTTGCGCTCGACCGGCCTGGACGACGCCACCGCCCGCCGCAGCGCCACCGAGCTGGCCGTCACCGCCCTGCTCGACCTGCGCCAGGGCGCCGAACTCGACCGCACGCTCAGCGAGGAGTCCGCCGACGCCGGCTTCGCCCGGCTGGTGCGCGAGCTGCGCCCGCTGCTGCGGCACACCCGGGTCCACCTGGACGTCGCACCCCCGGCGGACGCCGACCGGTCCGTCCCGGCGGACGCCGCGCACACCGCCCGCGACGCCGTCCGGGTCGCCGTGCTGCTGATGCTGGAGCAGGAGAAGCCGACCCGGCTGCACGTGAGCTGGCAGCTCACCGCGGACGGCCTGCTGCGCGCCGTGGTGCGCGGTGACGGCCTCGGCCTGCTCACCGCCGAGTCCCTCGCCGTCCACCGCACCGCCGACCGCGTCACCGCCCTGGGCGGGCGCCACGGCGTCGAGGCCGTCCCCGGCTGGGGCACCACGGTGACCGTCGACCTCCCGCTCGCCCTCCCCGAACCCGCCCTCGCCACCGACCCGTTGGACGGGCTCCAGCCGCGCGAACTGGAGGTCCTCGACCAGCTCGCCCGGGGCCGCCGCAACCGGGACATCGCGGCGGCCCTGCAGATCAGCGAGTCGACGGTGAAGTTCCACGTCGCCAACATCCTCGCCAAGCTCGACGTCTCCTCGCGCGGCGAGGCCGCCGCCCTGGCCCACCGCGCCGGACTGCCGCGCGGGCCGGTCGGGCTGCACGCGGCGTCCTGACCCCCTCCCCCCGCTGAGGAACGCCCGCCATGACCGACCCCGCCACCTGGGACCCGACCTCCCCCGGCGTCCTGCGCCTGCCCTCCGGCCGCCTGCTGCGCGGCCGGGGCCTCAGCCTGCCCCGACCTCCGGGCCCCCGGCCGGACTTCGGCCTCTACCTGCTGGGCCGCCCGCCGCGGGTCGACTGGCCGAGCCGCTGGGTCCGCTGGCCCGACTTCCGCCTCCCCGCCGACCGCGCGGACGCCGCCGACGCCTTCCGCGAGGCCTGGGAGCGCTCCGCCACCGAACGCGTCGAACTCGCCTGCGCCGGAGGGCGGGGGCGCACCGGCACCGCGCTCGCCTGCATCGCCGTCCTCGACGGCGTCCCGGCCGCCGAGGCGGTGGAGTACGTGCGGGAGCACTACAGCCGGCACGCGGTCGAGACGCCGTGGCAGCGCAAGTTCGTGGAGCGGCTAGCCTAGGACGGGTGGGGAGCGATCCAGAGGCTACGGTCGTCAACGTGATCAGCGGCACGGTCAACGGCGACGTGATCCAGGCCCGAACCGTCGGGCCGGACAGGCCCGAAGGGCGCACCGTCACCGCCGCGTCCATGGCCGCCGCCCGCGCCGCGTACGCCCGGCGGGTCCGCCAGACGTACGGCCGGCTCGACCTGGAGGTGCTCACCCCGCTCTCCGAACAGGGCGAGCACCCGGCGGTCGAGCTGCGCGAGGTGTTCGTCACCCCGCAGGTGCGGGAGGACCCGCCGCCGGTGGAGCTGCCCCGCGAGCTGGTCCAACGGCTGCTGGCGAGCGGGGAGTTCGCGGAGGAGGTGCTGCCGGGGGAGCTCGGGGAGCCCGCCCTCGAACGGCTGCGCACCGACTACCTGAGCCGCCCGACGCAGGACGTGCTCTCCGTCCTCGCCGGGCCGCGCGGCGAACGGGTCGTCCTGCTCGGCGACCCGGGGGCGGGGAAGTCCACGCTGGCCAGGTACCTGGCCCTCACCCTGGTGCAGGAGGCGGACGGCCCGCTCGCCCCGCTGGCCGGCCTGGTGCCCCTGGTGGTCGAACTGCGCCAGTACGCCGACGGGCAGTGGCGCGAACGGACCTTCGAGGACTTCCTCGACCACCGGCACCGGGTCGCCGGGATGTCGCTCCCCGGCCCGGAGCTGCGCCGACTCCTGCGCAACGGCGAGGCGGTGGTCGTCTTCGACGGGTTGGACGAGATCTTCGACCCGGGCAAGCGCGCCGCCACCACCGAGCGCATCGCCGCCTTCGCCGCCCGCTACGACCGCGCCCGGGTGGTCGTCACCTCGCGCGCCGTCGGCTACCAGCGCGGGGCCCTCGGCGGTGCCGGCTTCACCCACGTCATGCTCCAGGACCTCGACCCGGACCGCATCGCCGAGTTCGCCCGCCGCTGGTACGCCATCGCCTGCCCGGCCGCCCCCGAGCTCGCCGACCGGCTGGTCGACCGCATCACCGGGGCCGTCGCGGCCTCCCGCCCGATCCGCGAACTCGCCGGCAACCCGCTGCTGTTGACGATCCTCGCGATCATCGGCCGACGCCAGTCGCTGCCCCGCGACCGGCAGGGCGTCTACGAGCACGCGGTGCGCGTCCTGGTCGCCCACTGGGACCGCGACACCAAGCACCTGGACGTCCCGTCGAAGCCCGGCGCCGCCGACGTGCTGGACTTCCTGGACGACCGCGAACGGCTGGAGCTGCTCCGGCTGTTGGCCCGCCGCATGCAGGAGGGCATCGGCGGCATCGCGGGCAACCACATCCACGCGGAGGAGCTGGAGGCCGTCTTCCGCGACTACTTCGCCCAGCTCGGCTACCTCCCCCACCAGTGCCTGGCCGCCGCCCGCACCCTCCGCGACCAGCTGCGCGAGCGCAACTTCATCCTGGCCCGGTACGGCAGCGAGGTCTACGGCTTCGTCCACCGGGCCTTCCTGGAGCACCTCGCGGCGGCCGACATCGTCCAGCGCTACACCGTCGACCGGGAGTGGACGCCGGAGGAACTGCTCCGCGAGGTCTTTGCCCGACGGGCGGACGACCCGTCCTGGCACGAGGTGCTGCTGCTGGTGGTCAACCAGCTGAGCGAGACGGACGCGGGGAAGGTGGTGGACCACCTGTTGGACAGGAGGGACGACGACTCCCTGGTCCTGGCCTTCCAGTCGCTGGCCGAGGTGCGGAAGATCGGGCGGCTGGACGCCCAGAGCGACCGGGCCGTCGACCTCCTCACCAAGGTCCTCTCCGGCTACGCCCACATCGGCCACGGCGACCGGCTGACCGCCGCGCTGTCCATGCTGAGCTCGGTGCCCGGCTGGACCGGACGGCAGCGCTACCTCCGCTGGTTCCACCTCCGTGGGCTCTTCCTCCCGGGGGCCCGGATGACGACGATCGCGGCCACCGCCCTGCACACCTCCTTCGAGACCTCCCTGACCCTCGCCGTCTTCGGGCCCGCGGACATCAGGAGGTCCGCCGTGGCCGGCCTGGCCCGACGCTGGAGCACCCACCCCCGCGTCGTGCCCGCACTGCTGGAGGTCGCGAAGCGGTCCACCGACGAACCGTCCCGATCCGCCGCACTGGCCGAGCTGGCGGAACGCTGGCCCGACCACCCGGACGTCCGCCCGCTGCTGCCCGGGCGGGCCGCGGCCGGCGGCGCCGGCTCCTCGCCGGTGCCGGTGCCCGCGGGGGCGGCGGACGACGCCGACGCCTTCAACACCCTGATGGCGGCCTGGTCGGCGGCCCCCGACGACCCCTCCCCGATACTGAGCCGCGCCGTCGGCCACCGGTCGGTCGTCATGCGCGCCCTGTCCCTCCAACGCCTCGCCCAGGAGTGGCACACGCGCCCGGACGTCTTCGCCGCGCTCCTCGACCGCGCGGTCAGCGATCCGGACAGCCGCGTCCGGTACACCGCCGTCTACGAGTTGACGACCCGCTGGGCCGGCCGGCCGGAGGTCGCGGCCCTGCTGCGGGACCACGTGATCCACGACGCCGGCATCGAACCGCGCAGCTGGGCCCTGCGCATGCTCGCGGCCGCGGACCCCGACGACGCCGAGACCGTCGAGCTGCTCACCGGGACGGCGTGCGGCGCCGAGTCGGAGCGGGTCAGGGAGGTCGCGGTGGACCTGCTGGCCGAGTTCCGGGGCGCACGGCCCGAGACCGCGCGGGTCCTCCTCGACCGCCTGGCGGCGGACCCGCACCCCAGGGTCCGCGGCACCGCGCTCAGCTGCTACGCGCTGGCCGCCTTCGACACCGCCGAGGAGACCGTCCGCGCCCGGGCGGCCGACGACCCCGATCCGGAGGTGCGCGGCCAGGCGCTGACCATGCTCGCCTGGCAGTGGCCCGGCAGCCCGCAGACCACGGCGGCCCTCGAACGCGCGCTCACCGATCCGGCGGTCCGCGAACCCGCCGAGGCCGGGCTCGGGGCCGTCGCGCACCTCACCGCCGGGCGCTGAACCCGCTCGGGCCGCCGGGCCCGGGCCGGGCGGCCCGAGCGGGCCCGGTCAGACCGACGGCGGCCCGGGCCCGGCTCCCGCCTCCGCCTCGTTCTCCGGCGCGGCCTCGCGCACCTCGCCGGGCAGCGCGTTCCGTCCCGCGTTCCGTTCACGCCTGACAGGACGACGCAGCCCGCCCCGCAGTCGGGCCGGCGCCGGGAGGAGACCACGAGCGGCCCCGGAGCGCCGACGGGCTAGGTCTTCCGCAGGTCCGGCGCCGGTGCCCCGATCAGCAGCCGCCGCACCGCGTCCCAGGCCGCGCGCAGGGCGGCCGCGCAGGCCCGGGTGTCGGAGCCGAGCAGCCGCAGCCAGGCGCCGCTGTCCTGGGGCAGCACGCTGACGCCGTACAGCAGGCCGCCGGACGGCCCGCCGAAGCCGGCCAGGGCCTCGTGCAGGACGTCCGCGATCCGGGCCGCCGGGGCGAGCGGGCTGAGGACGTACAGGCTGGACACCACGTCGTGCCCGGCCAGCACCGCCGGCCCGGTGACCCCGCCGCCCTCGGCCCGCGAGGGCTCCAGGCGGACGGTGTCCAGGGCGACCAGACCACCGTCCGGGCGCCGGACTTCGAGGTCGGAGGCGAACACCCGGTAGGCGTTGCGCTCGCCCCGGGCGAGGCGGCCGGCCAGGACGGTCTCGCCGGCCAGGACCGTGGCGTCCGGCTCGACGGTGAGCACCGTCCGCTGGTAGAGGCGGGAGTCGACGAAGGGGATCACCGGCTCCGGCAGGTACTCGACGTAGGCGCGCGGCCCGGCCGTCAGGTTGACCAGCTGCGTCGCGTAGTCGTGCTCCATCCGGTAGACCTTGGTGGCCGCCTGGGTGGTCAGGTGGACCGCCGTGTCGGCGCCGCAGTGCAGGTCGGTGCGGAGCCGGTCGGCCTGGAGGATGCCGCCGCCGGTGGACATCAGGAAGGTGACGGCGAGGTCGGGGCGGGCCGGGTCGAAGTACAGCGGGCGCATGATCTGCAACGGCGACTTCTGGTAGTGGCCGGTGAGTTCGGTGCGCCCGCCGACCCGCTCGAAGGCCAGCTCCAGCAGCCCGACCTTGCCGGGGCGCCCGACCGCGAGGGTGTCGGGCGTCCCGGCGTGGCGCCGGACCTCGTACGGGACGCGGGCCGGCTCGTAGTGCCGGGGGTCGAGCCGGGGCACGACCCCCTCCACCGCCACGGTCATGCCGGGACCTTGCGGAAGGTCTCCAGGAAGGCCGCGATCTCCTCCAGCCCCTCCCCCGTCAGGCAGTTGGTGAGCACCACCGGCCCGCCCTCCCGCACCCGGTGGGCGTCGGACTCCATCACCCCGAGGTCGGCGCGGACGTACTGGGCGATGTCGATCTTGTTGATGACCAGCAGGTCCGACTCGGTGATGCCGGGGCCGCGCTTGCGCGGCATCTTCTCGCCCTCGGCGGTGTCGAGGACGAAGAGGAAGAGGTCCACCAGCACCGGGCTGAAGGTCAGCGTGAGGTTGTCACCGCCGGACTCGTACAGCAGGGTGTCGACGTCCGGGAAGCGCTCCAGCATCTCGGCGCCGGCCGCGAGGTTCATCGTCGGGTCGTCCCGGACGGCGGTGTGCGGGCAGGCCCCGGTCTCCACGCCGACCACCCGCTCCGGATCCAGCACCCCGGCCAGGGTCCGCCGCACGTGCTGGGCGTCCTCCTGGGTGTAGATGTCGTTGGTGATCACCGCCGGCCGGTGGCCCCGGGCGATCAGCACCGGCACGAGCGCCTCGATCAGCGCCGTCTTGCCGGAGCCCACCGGGCCGCCGATGCCCACGCGGAGCACGTTCTCGGTCAACTCTCCTCCTCTAGTCGTACGTTGTGCAGGTGTGGTGGTGCGCTCGCAGGGGGTCAGCTCATGAACAGCCGGGCCTCCGCCCGTTCGTGCCGCCCGGACATGGCGTCCGCGACCGGCACGCAGCCGCCCAGGTCCGCCAGGTCCCGCACCAGGGCGGCGGAGACCACCTCCCGGATCACCGGGGCGGCCGCCCGCAGCACCACCTGTGCCCTGCGGTGGTCGGTCAGCCGGAGCCTCAGCGCCGCGCCGACGAAGCTGGTGCAGAACGCGAACAGGTCACTGGTGACGGCCTGGTGGACGGGGACGGCGGCCGAGGCGTACGCCACCCCGGCCGCCACCGCCTGGCAGCCGGGGGCCCGCTTCTGCGCCACCAGCGCGGCGTACCGCTCCAGCGGCTCGCCGCCCACCGACTCCCGGGCGATGTCCAGGAGTTGGCGGCCGGTCCGGGTGGAGGCCAGGCGCAGCTCGCGGTTGAGCCTGGTGGCGTGCAGCCGCTGGTCGGTCTCGGCGAGCAGGTCCCAGTCGTCCGCCGCGGCCGCCCGGTGGGCCAGGACCAGGGCCGTCGCGTCGGACGGCCCGACCCCGTGCCGCAGCAGGTCGGCGAGCAGCGCGGGCAGGGTGTCCGGGGTGACGGCCCTGGCCTGGGCGTAGCCCTCCAACCCGTGCGAGAGGGTGTAGAAGCCGCTGGGGAAGGCCGAGTCCGTCAGCTGGAGGCAGACCAGCAGCGCGTCCAGACCGTCCGGGCCGTCCGGACCCGGCCCGCCCCCGGGTTCGGTGCTCACGCGAGGTAGAACAGGTGGTTGAGCGGCAGCTCGCGGGCCGGCTCGATGGTGGCCGGCTCGCCGTCCAGGGTGACCCGGTAGGTCTCCGGATCGACCGCGATCTTCGGCAGCGCGTCGTTGCGCACCATGTGCTGCTTGCCGACCGAGCGGCACCGGCGCACCGGCAGCACCCGGCTCTCCAGCCCGAGGCTGGCCGGGACCCCGAGGTCGACGGCGGCCTGCGACATGAAGGACACCCGGGTGGCCTGCTTGGCCCGCCCGTACTGGCCGAACATCGGCCGGTAGTAGACCGGCTGCGGGGTGGGCAGTGAGGCGTTCGGATCGCCCATCAGCGCCCAGTTGATGACGCCGCCCTTGATGACCATCTTCGGCTTGGCGGCGAAGGAGTTGATCGGCCAGAGCACGATGTCGGCGAGCTTGCCGGGCTCCAGCGAGCCGATGTGGTCGGCGGTGCCGGAGGCGACGGCCGGGTTGATGGTGAGCTTGGCGAGGTAGCGCAGGACCCGGACGTTGTCGTTGCGCTCGCTGTCGCCGGCCAGCTTGCCGCGCTGCTCCTTGCAGTGGTGGGCGGTCTGGAAGGCCCGGGTGAAGGACTCGCCGATCCGGCCCATCGCCTGCGAGTCGGAGGAGAAGATCGAGATGACGCCCTCGTCGTGCAGCACCGTCTCGGCGGCGATGGTCTCGGCGCGGACCCGGGAGTCGGCGAAGGAGACGTCCTCCGGGATGTTGTGGCTGAGGTGGTGGCAGACCATCACCATGTCCAGCAGCTCGTCCACCGAGTTGACGGTGTAGGGCAGCGTCGGGTTGGTGGAGGACGGCAGGACGTTGGGCTCGCCGGCGATCCGCATGATGTCGGGGGCGTGGCCGCCGCCGGCGCCCTCGGTGTGGAAGGTGTGGATGGTGCGGCCGTCGATCGCGGACAGGGTGTCCTCGAAGTAGCCGGACTCGTTGAGGGTGTCGGTGTGGATGGCCACCTGCACGTCGTACTCGTCCGCGACGCTCAGCGCGCTGTCGATCGCGGCCGGGGTGCTGCCCCAGTCCTCGTGCACCTTGAGGCCGCACACGCCCGCCTCGACCTGCTCGCGCAGCGCACCGGGCAGCGAGCCGTTGCCCTTGCCCAGCAGGCCGACGTTGACCGGCAGGTCCTCGACCGCCTGGTACATCCGGTGGATGTTCCACGGGCCGGGGGTGCAGGTGGTGCCGTTGGTGCCGTCGGAGGGGCCGGTGCCGCCGCCGATCAGGGTGGTGATGCCGTTGCTCAGCGCCTCCTGCACCTGCTGCGGGGCGATGAAGTGGATGTGGGTGTCGATGCCGCCGGCGGTGGCGATCAGGTGCTCCCCGGAGATCACCTCGGTGCCGGGGCCGATCACCAGCCGCGGGTGCACGCCGCTCTGGGTGTGCGGGTTGCCCGCCTTGCCGACGGCGACGATGAGGCCGTCCTTGACGCCGATGTCGCCCTTGACCACGCCGAGCACCGGGTCCATCACGACCACGTTGGTGACGACCAGGTCCAGCGCGCCCTGGAGCGAGGTGGCGGCCGGGTCCTGGGCCATCCCGTCGCGGATGCCCTTGCCGCCGCCGTAGACGGCCTCGTCGCCGTAGTGGCCCTGGTTGAAGTCCTGCTCGACCTCGACCACGAGGTTGGTGTCGGCGAGGTGGAAGCGGTCGCCGACGGTGGGGCCGAAGAGGTCGGTGTACTGCCTGCGGGAGAGCATGGCCATCAGCGGTCGCCTTCCTGGCGGGTGTCCGTGGGGAAGTCCCGGGGCCGGTCTTCCTTGTGGTCGAGGTTGGTGCCCTTGAAGCCGAGCGCGATGGCCCGGTCGACGGCGCGGGCCCGGGTGGCGGGGGCGGTGATGCCGCCGTCCACCAGGTTGGCGAAGCCGACCAGGCGCCGGTGGCCGCCGAACTCCGCGAGCGTGACGTCCTTGGTGTCGCCCGGCTCGAACCGGACGGCGGTGCCGGCCGGGATGTCCAGGTGCTTGCCGAAGGCCGCGTTGCGGTCGAAGTCGAGGGCGCGGTTGGCCTCGAAGAAGTGGTAGTGGGATCCGACCTGGATCGCCCGGTCGCCGGTGTTGCTGACCGTGACGGTGGCCTTGGCGCGGCCGGCGTTGATCTCCACCGGGTCGTCGCCGTACAAGTATGCGGCGCTACCGGACATGGGTGGCCTTCCTCTCTGCCGGGTCCGTGGGGGTGTGCACGGGTGTGTGGGGGGCGGTGGGCTGGTGCCCGTGCTGGTGCCCGCGGCGTTCGTGCTGCTCGTGCTGTTCGTGCTGGTCGTGCCGCGTGTGGTGGCTGTGGTGCTGGTGGTGGCCGTGGTGCTGGTGCTGGGGCTCGCCCGGCCCGTGGCTGTGCGCGTAGCCGTGCCCGTGCTCGGCGTCGAGGCCGGCCAGGACGCCGTCCTCCCCGTGCCCGAGCAGGTGCAGCGCCGCCGCCGTCCGGGCCGCGACCACCCCGGCGAGGGCGGACGGCCGCAGCAGCGGGCCGCCGTCCCGTACGCCGGGCAGCGCGGTGCGCAGGGCCGGCCCGAAGGAGGCCGGAACGGCCGTCACCTCGCGGGCGCCGAGCAGCCGGCAGCGTTCGGCGCCCTCGGCCGGGGCGGGGTCGCCGCCGTCGAAGGCCACCTCGACCCACCGGTGCCGGCCGTACTGGCGGGCGAGGCGGGCGATCCGGAACAGTTCGGCGTCCTCGAACGGGCCGGCCGCCGGGGCGGTGACCAGCACCGCGCCGTCGGGAGCGGTCCCGGCGGCGGCGCGCAGCCAGCCGATCAGGTGCTCGGCGGCGCCGAAGGGGGCGGTCAGGGCGAGCCGTCCGCGGCCCTCCTCGGCGGCCAGCCAGCGCAGCGCCCGGGCGGCGTCGGCGACCAGGGCCGGATCGCGGCCGAGCGTCATCGGGACGACGCACACCGGTCCGTCGCCGGCCGCGGCGAGCGCCGACCGTACGGCCTCGGTGAGCGGACGGCCCGCGGGTGCGGTGGCGTGCACGGCGGGCTCGCGGGCCACCAGGGCGGCGAGGTCCCGGCCGCCGCCGCTCTCGTGCCCGGCGGCCAGCACCACGGTGGCGGTCTGGGAGCGGGGCATCGCTCAGGCACCCACCGGGTCGTGGCAGGAGACCAGCTTGGTCCCGTCCACGAACGCCGCCTCCACCTGGAGCAGCGGGAGCATCTCGCGCACGCCCGGCATGACGTCCTCGCCGCTGACGACCTGCTTGCCGATCTCCATGCACTCGGCGACGGTGCGGCCGTCCCGGGCGCCCTCCATGATCGCCTCGCTGATCAGGGCGCAGGCCTCGCTGTAGTTCAGCTTGACCCCGCGGTCACGGCGCTTGCGGGCCAGATCGGCGACGACGTAGATGTACAGCTTGTCGATCTCACGCGGCGAGAGATTCACGGGTCTCACTCTTCCTTTCCGAGAATCCGATGGAATGCGGGAAATACTCGAACTGCCTGAAGCCCCCGGCGCGCCGGGAATTCAGGG
The DNA here is from genome assembly GCF_044391605.1 of Kitasatospora sp. NPDC018619. Lineage (NCBI taxonomy): Bacteria > Bacillati > Actinomycetota > Actinomycetes > Kitasatosporales > Streptomycetaceae > Kitasatospora > Kitasatospora sp. NPDC018619. The sequence continues at coordinate 184,055 of NZ_JBISAI010000001.1, read as the reverse complement.
GCGTCGGACACGACGGCACCGATTCGCGATGACGCCGGGGCACGGCGCGGCCAGGGCACGGCGCCACCGGGGCACGGCGCCGCCGGGGCACGGCGCCGCCGGCCGCGCGTCAGACCCGGCGCAGCCGCGGGACGGCCGGCACGGCGGCCAGGAACAGCATCGTGGTCAGCACGAACGGCCAGGTGAAGGCGTGGCCGCCGAAGGGCGCGGTGACCGCGCCGAGCGCCGGGGTCAGCACCGTCGCACCCGCCGCGCCGAGCAGGGCGTAGGCCGCGCTCCAGACGTCGGGCACCAGGAACACCCCGTACAGCGCGAGGGCGACCAGCACGCCGCTGTACCCGAGCAGCCCCTGCCCGACCGCCTCGCCCGGGGCGCCGAACGCCCAGGCCGTGACCAGCCCGGTGGCGCTCCCCGCGCAGGCCATCAGGCCCGCGCGGGGGCTCGCCGCGAACAGCCCGGCCAGGAACAGCAGGCCGACGTACCACTGCGGCATGAAGAAGATCTGACCGATGTTCGCGAAGAACCCGTGCCAGAGCTGGTCCCAGCCCAGGCCGGTCGGCCCGGCGGCCGGGACGGGCAGGGCGGCGGGCGCGCCCGCGCCGTGCCACAGCCGCCCGAACCCGGGGGCGGCGGCCGTCACGGCCGTCGCGACCAGGCAGAACGGCGCGGTCAGCGCGGGCAGCCGCCAGGTGGCGAGCAGTGCCCCGAGCCCCGCCGTGACCACCACGGCCACGGCGGCCCCGAGGACCGCCACCGCGAGCGTCGCCGGGTGCCCGGCACCCAGGAAGACGGCGCAACCCAGCGCCACCAGGCACCCGTTGTACCCGTGCAGCCCCGCCCCGACGGCCTCCCGGTCGAGCCCGAGCCCGTACGCCACGGCGGTGGAGACGGCGCTGCCGAGCAGTCCGTAGACGCCGTACCGCCAGTCGGCGGCGGACAGTGCGGCCACGAAGAGGAGCCCGCAGACGACGGACGGCATGAAATCGACCTGCGCGATGCCGCGCAGGACCTCCGCGACCAACCTTCCGGATATCGGACGAGCCGCCACTTCGGCGCTCTCCCCACCCTTTTGCCAACCCATGCTGCGCACCATTTTTCCGGTACGGCCGGCCTGCCTGAGTCGGCCCCGGCGATTCCTCCGGAACCGTACTCCTGTGGAATGCGAAGTCCAGTGGGCACGAGCCGTCATGCCAAATCCACGAAGGGTGACCACCAGGCCCCTGAGCTGCAACATTCTGTTGAAGTAAGAGCCCGTCAGGTTCGTTGCAGGGAGAAATCCTTTGCGAAGTTTTACTGATCGTTGGCATCCGCGCCCGCTGCCCGCCGCGCGCACTCCGGCCGGACCGGACGCCGCGCCAGGACCCTCTCGAACGACGCCGGTTCACGCTTCCGCGCGGGCGCGGCGCGGCTAGGGCGTGTCTGACAATTCGCCGCGCACCCGGCGAGAATTGTCAGACACGCCCTAGCGGCGGGTGCCCTCGCCGAGGAACGCGAGCAGCAGGGCGGTGGTCTCGGCCGGGCGCTCCAGGCTGGGGAGGTGGCCCGCCCAGGGGAGCTCCTGGTGGCGGGCGGCGGGCAGGAGGGCGGGGAGGGCGGCGGCGATCTCGCGGAAGTCCGGGAAGTCGTGGGCGCCGGAGACGGCCAGGGTGGGCGCGGTGATCCGGCCGAGGTCGACCTCCTCGCGGTCGGAGCCGACCGTCGCCTCCCGCTGCACGTCGAAGGCGTGGCGCTGCATCCGGCGGACGTGCGCGCGGGCCCGTTCGTCGGCCTCCGGGCCGAGCCAGGCCCCGACGTTCAGCTCGACGGCCGCGTCGATCTCCCCGGCCTCGACCAGCTCGTCCTCGCGGGCGCCGAAGGCGCGCAGGGTGTCGCTGGGCACGTGTCCGGGCATGCCCGCACCGAGCAGGGCCAGCCTGGTGACCGCCGCGGGGCGCAGCGCGGCCGCCGTCAGGGCGATCCGGCCGCCGTAGGAGGCGCCGACCAGGGCGGCGCTCCCGATGCCCAGGTGGTCGAGCAGGGCCAGCACGTCCCGGGTGTCGCTGTACGGGGCGTCCGCGAGCGGCGTGTCGCCGAAGCCGCGGAAGTCGCAGCGGACCACCCGGTACCCGGCGTCGAGCAGCGGCTGCCACTGGGCGTCCCACATCCGCCGGTCGCACACCGAGGAGTGCAGCAGGACCACCGCCGGGCCACGGCCCGCTACGTCATGAGAAATGATCATCCGGCGGATGGTAGTGCCCCGGCCTCCGTTCTCCCAGCGGATTTCGCGGCGCCGCGCCGGTAAGCGCTTTCGGCCGCCCCCGGGCTCTGGAGGGGTGAAGGAGGTGCTCATGGGAGAAGCGAAGAGCGAGCGGGACGACGGGTTCCAGGCGTTCATCGTCGCGGCCTGGCCTCGCCTGGTACGGACGGCGTACCTGCTGGCCGGCGAGCAGTACGCGGCCGAGGACCTGGTGCAGTCGGCCGCCGAGAAGGCCTGTGCGGCCTGGTCGAAGGTGCGCCGGGCCGACGATCCGTACGCCTACGTGCGGCGGATCCTGGTCAACCAGCACGCCCGCCGCTGGCGTCGCCGGGCGCCGGAGCTGCTGGTGGAGGCGGTGCCGGACGCGGCCGGGGTGGAGGACGGCTTCGCCCGCTCCGACCAGCGCGGGGCCCTGCTGGCCGCGCTGGCCACCCTGCCGCCGCGCCAGCGCGAGGCGGTGGTGCTGCGGCACTGGGAGGACCTGAGCGACAGCCAGACGGCCGCCGCCATGGGGTGCTCGGCGGGCGCGGTGCGCAGCCACGCGGCGAAGGGCATCGCGCGGCTGCGGCAGGTGACGGCACTGGTGGAACCGAAGGACACGACGCGGATCGGAGGAGCGGCATGAACCGGGAGCCGGACGGGGCGGGCACGGGCGTGGACGACGGCGGGGACCTGTGGGTGGGGCTCGGCCTGGCCGAGGCGGCGGCCGGTGCGCGGATCGGCCCGGCGCCGGTGGCGGACATCGTGGCCGGCGGTCGCCGGTTGCGCCACCGCCGCCGGACGGTGCTCGGCGCGGTGGCGCTGGCCGCGGTGGTGGCACTGACCGGCGGGGCGCTGGCCCAGCTGCGGCCCGGCCCGGCGGCCGCGGGCACCGTGCTCGCGCCCGCGACGGCCCCGCCGCCCGCGCCGTCGACGGACGCCGCCACCCCGGCCGTGCGGGATCCGCTGACGCCGGTCCGGGTGCTGCTCGGCGAGGGCCGCACCCCGGACGGCAAGCAGTGGCAGCTGTGGGAGGCGCTGTGGCCGCAGGCCCCGAGGGAGCGGGCGTTCGAGCAGGCGACGGCGGTGTGGGAGGAGCGCAGCCGGTACGACGCGGCGGTCTCCAGGCCGACGGAGGAGTACGTCCAGCGGTACTGGCAGCCGGACTCCGACGTCACCAACGTCTACTTCACGGTGGACGGGGTGCGGCTGAGCCACGACTCCGAGGGCGCCGCGGCCGCCCCGGGCAAGCTCGACCCGCGCGACCGGACGAGCTTCGGCGGCGGCCTGGTCGGCCACCGGGGCAAGGGCGACACGGTGGCCCCGCTGGACGTGGTGCTGCTCTCCCTGGGGCCGGACGTCGGCCGGGTGGTGGTGACCTGGGCGGACGGCTCCACCACCGAGCCGCGGCCCGTCACCGTGGCCGACTCACCCATCCGGGCGATGGTGGTCGCCCGCCCGGGGACGATGCGCGCGAAGTCCTGGCAGTTCTTCGACAAGGACGGCCGGACGCTGCCGGACGCGGGGGCCTCGTTCCTGACCGAGTAGGCCTCCGGACGCGGGACGGCGCCGACGCCGGACGGCGCCGGACGCGGGGGCGGGAGGCCGCACGGGGGGGCGGGAGGCCGCGCGGGAGGCCGGATGCCTCCCGCCCCCGTCAGCCCGGCAGCAGCTTCGCGACGGAGGCCGCGAGGGCGGGCGGCGCGCTCGCGGGTGCCGGGGGCGGGGGACGGGGCGGGGCCGACCTCCTCTGCCAGACTCCCCCCATGCGCACGATCATCGCGGACATGGCCGAGCAACTCACCCGCGTGCCCGGCGTGGTGGGGGTGATGCTCGGCGGCAGCCGGGCCCGGGGCGAGGGGCGTCCGGAGTCGGACTGGGACCTCGGGGTGTACTACCGGGGCGCCCTCGGCCTGGACGCGCTGCGTGCCCTCGCCGGCCCGGGGGCCGAGGTGGCCGGGCCGGGCGGCTGGGGCCCGTGGGTCGACGGCGGGGCGTGGCTGCGGGTGGACGGCGTCGCCGTGGACTGGATCCTGCGGGACCTCGACCGGGTCGAACGGGTGTGGACGGAGTGCCGCGCGGGCCGCTACGAGGTCGGCGTCCAGGCCGGCCACCCGCTCGGCTTCTGGTCGCCCTGCTACCCGGGCGAGGTCGCCCTCGGGCAGCCGTTGGCCGATCCCACCGGGGAGTTGGCGCGGCTCAAGCGGGCGACCGCCGAGTACCCGGAGCCGCTGCGCCGGGCGCTCACCGCGGCCGCCTGGGAGGCCGGCTTCCTGCTGGAGAGCGCCGCGAAGAGCGCCGCGCGCGCCGACGCCCTGCACGTCTCGCTCTGCCTGTCGCGCGCCGTCGGCGTCCTGGTCCAGGCCCTGTACGCCCACCACCGCCGCTGGTGCCTGAACGAGAAGGGCGCCTTGCCGGTGGCGGAGCAACTACCGGACACACCAACGGACTTCGGCACCGTCGCGCGCTCCCTGCTGGCCGCGCCCGGCGGGTCGGCGGCGGAGCTGACGGCCACCGTCGCCCGGGCCCGCGAGCTGGCCGCGGCGACAACGGCCGTGCTGACGGGCTGAATCGGCCAGGGCGACGGGAGACGACGGGCTCTCGCCCGTGCCCCGCTCCCCCGATTGCCGTACCCGGAGCAGGCCTTCGGCAGAACCACCGTCGCCGGTGCGCGGCCGGGGCGGCGACCACCGCGCGTCCCCGTCCTGCGGAAAGCCCCACCCGGGCGGCCCTGCGGTTTTCCGCAGGAGGTTCGCCGGAAATCCGCATACCGCCCCTGACCTGCGATTTCTAGCGTGGAGGGCACAGCCGGCCACATCGGCGCCGACACCCCGACCACCTGGAGCCCGCATGCCGCCCACCCTCCTCGCCATCGCCCAGCAGCCCGCCGACGGCTTCGCCGGGTGGGCGGCCCACCTGGTGGACACCATGGGCGGCCCCGGAGCAGGCCTGGCGATCGCCCTGGAGAACCTGTTCCCCCCGCTGCCCAGCGAGGTGATCCTGCCGCTGACGGGCTTCGCCGCCGGGCAGGGCGTGATCAGCCTCGCCTCCGCCCTGGCCTGGACCACCCTCGGCTCGGTCGCCGGGGCCGTCGTCCTCTACTGGCTGGGCGCCCTGTTCGGCCGGGAGCGGATGCACGCGCTCTGGGCCCGGCTGCCCCTGGTCAAGGCCTCCGACCTGGAGCGCACCGAGGCCTGGTTCGCCCGGCACGGGACGAAGGCGGTGCTGCTGGGCCGGATGGTGCCGATCTTCCGCAGCCTGATCTCCGTCCCGGCCGGGGTCGAACGGATGCCGCTGCCCGCGTTCGTCATGCTGACCACGCTCGGCAGCCTGGTGTGGAACAGCGTGCTGGTGATGGCCGGGTACCTGCTCGGGGACCGCTGGGACGCGGTGGAGGCGTACGTCGGCCTGTTCTCCAAGGCCGTCCTGGCGGTGGTCGCGCTGGCGGTGGCCGGGTACCTGGTGCTGCGGGTCCGCGGACGCGACGGCTCCGCCCAGCACCGCCGCACCCGGTGAGCCGGCCCGCGGGCCCGGTCGGTGGCGCCGCGGCCCGCAACGGCCCGGCCGCCCCCGTCTCCCCCACCGCCCGGACCCACCCCGTAAGCTCGGACCCCGTGCAGGGGGAGGGAGCAGACGCCGCGTCACGGGTGCGCCGTGCCACCGGGGTCCTGCTCGGCTGCCCGAGCGCCGTGCTCTGCGCGCTCTACCTCCTCCTCGCCGCCGCCGTCCTCGGCCCGTTCCTGCTCTGGCCGCGCACCCGCCCGTACGCGGCACCGGGCCTGCTCTCCGGGGTGCGCCGGCTGGCCGCCCTGGAGCGGGCCCGGCGCCGCGCGTTCTTCGGGGACCGCTTCCCCCACCGCTACCGGGCCGACGACCGCAGGCTGCTGCGCTACCTGGTGGTGCGCACCGGCGGTGGGCTGGTCACCGGGGTGGTGCTGGGCCTGCTGGGCTTCGGGCTGGTGCTGGCCGCCCTGCTGGGCGGCGGCGTGCTGCGCGGCTCGCTCGGCTGGGAGGAGCTGGCGACCCAGGTGCTGCTCGGCGGGGTGCTGCTCTTCCTGGCCCTGCAGGGCCTGTCCTCGCTGGCCGCACTGGACGCCCGGACCGCCCGGGAGTGCTTCGGACCGTCCGAGGCGGAGCTGCTGCGCCACCGGATCGCCGAACTCGCCGCCAGCCGGGCCGCGGTGGTGCGGGCGGTGGACACCGAGCGGCGGCGGATCGAGCGGGACCTGCACGACGGCGTGCAGCAGCGGGTGGTGGCGCTGGCGATGCTGCTCGGCCGGGCCCGGCGCGGCCTGGACCGCCGACAGGACCCGGAGCGGACGGAGGCGCTGCTGCGCCAGGCGCACCGGCAGGCGCAGGAGGTGCTGACCGAGCTGCGCGAGGTGGCCTGGCGGGCGTACCCGTCGGCGCTGGACACGCTGGGGCTGGAGGAGGCGCTGGGCGGCGTGGCCGAGCGCTGCCCCGTCCCGCTGCGGCTGCACTACGAGGTGGCCGGCCCGCTGCCCGAACCGGTCCGGACGGCGGCCTACTTCGTGGTGTCGGAGTGCGTCACCAACGCGGCCAAGCACTCCGCCGCCTCGGTGGTCTCGGCCCGGGTGGAGCGGAGCGCCGCCCTGCTCACCGTACGGGTCGAGGACGACGGGACGGGCGGTGCGGACCCCGCGGGCAGCGGCCTGGCCGGTCTGCGCGGACGGGTCGCCGCACTGGACGGTACTCTCCGTGTCCACAGCCCCGCCGGGGGCCCGACCGTCATCACCGCGGAGCTGCCGTGCGCGTGACCCTCGCCGAGGACTCGACCCTGCTGCGGGAGGGCCTGGTGCGGCTGCTCGCCGAGGAGGGGCACGAGGTGCTGGCCGCGGTCGGGGACGCGGCGGCGCTGACGGCCGCGGTGGCGCAGCGGCGGCCGGACGTCGTGGTGGTGGACATCCGGATGCCGCCGACCCACACCGACGAGGGGCTGCGGGCGGCGGTGGAGATCCGCGCGCGCTGGCCGGAGGTGGGCGTGCTGGTGCTCTCCCAGCACATCGAACGGGGCTACGCGGCCCGGCTGTTGGACGCGGGCGCGGAGCGCGTCGGCTACCTGCTGAAGGACCGGGTGGCCGAGGTCGACGAGTTCCTGGACGCCCTGGTGCGGGTCGCCGCGGGCGGAACGGCGATCGACCCGGAGGTGGTGCGCCGACTGGTGGTGCACACCCCCCGCACCGACCCGCTGGCCAGGCTCACCCCGCGCGAGCGCAGTGTCCTGGAGGCGCTCGCCGAGGGGTGGACCAACGCGGCCATCGCGCAGCGGCTGCACGTCTCGCAGAGCGCGGTGGAGAAGAACCTCAACGCCGTCTTCGACAAGCTGGAGCTGCCCCGCACCACCGACCACAACCGCCGCGTCCTGGCCGTCCTGCACTACCTGGGCGCGTAGCGGTCCGGGGCACACAGGACCGGCCCGGGCGGCCCGCGGTGACCGCCCGCTACTCCGCGACCACCGTGGCCGGGGTCCCGCCGGTGACGGCGAGCAGCTCCCGGTACGTCATCGGGACGACGGTGTGCGGGTGGCCGGCGGCGGCCCAGATCACCTCGTACGCGTCGAGCGCCGGGTCGACGACGGTGCGCAGCGGCGCCGGGTGGCCGGTGGGGGCGACGCCGCCGATGGCCTGGCCGGTGGCCTCGCGGACCTGGGCGGCGCTGGCGCGCTCGATCGGGCCGCTGCCCAGCTGCCCGGCCAGGTGGGCGGTGTCGACGCGGTGGGCGCCGCTGGTCATCACGAGCAGCGGGGCGCCGTCGCAGACGAACACCAGGCTGTTCGCGATGGCGCCGACCTCGCAGCCGAGCGCGGCGGCGGCCTCGGCGGCGGTGCGGGCGGAGTCGGGCAGGACGCGGATCTCACCGGCGACGCCGGCGGCCGCCAGCGCTTCGGCGACGGCCCGGCTGCGGGCGGGGAGGGAGGAGGTCATCGGGCTATCATGCCCTGCTCCGGCGGGGCGTCACACAGTTTTCACACCCCGGCCATCCAGCGGCCGCGCGCCTGGTTGACACTCTGTCAAGCGCGCCCGGAACCGCCTGCTCCGCATACGGACGGTCAACGATCGCATGACATTGTGTCGACAGCGTGTGCAAGCACGGCCCAGGCGGCGAATGGGTTTTCACTCCAATCACACGGTATGACTAGTATCGCCTCGTCAAAAGACCGTGCCCCGGACGGCCCGCCCCTCACCGGCCGGCCGCCAGCCCCAAGGAGTCAGCTCTGCGCGCGCGTGCGAATCGGCGGCCCCCGACGCCGAAGGGCCCCCGCAGGCGTCCGCGCCTGTCCCTTCGGACGGCGCTGCTCGTCCTGGCCGTCGTCCCCAGCATCGCCCTGGTCGCCCTCTGGGCCGTGACCAGCGGTGAGACCATCGCCGACTTCCAGCGTCAGGCCGACCAGGCCACCATCGCCCAGAAGGCCGGCCAACCGTCCAACATCGTCTACTACAACCTCCAGGAGGAGCGCCGGCTCAGCGCCGAGGCGCTCGCCCGGCCCGGCTCCAACGCGGACCAGCTGCGCCGCCAGCGCCAGCTCACCGACGACGCGGTGCGGCAGTTCCAGACCCTCTCCGGGGCCACCGCCGACAACGCCCCCGGCGAGATCCGCACCGCCGTCGCCGAGGCCCGCCAGGCCATGGGCAAGCTCGCCGAGCAGCGGGCCGCCGTCGACCGCGGCACCACCGACCAGCAGAGCGCCTTCGCCTACTACACCGACCTGATCAGCGTCGACCTGCGGCTGTTCACCGCGCTCAGCCGGGTCGACACCGGTGAGGTCACCTGGCTGTCCAAGACCCTGGTCAACGCGTTCTGGGTCAAGGAGATGCTCTCCCGCGAGGACGCCGTGCTGGCCCGCGGCTGGCCCGCCGGCCGGCTGTCCGCCACCGACTACCAGCAGGTCCAGCAGCTGATCGGCGCGCAGGACCACCTGCTCAACGTCCAGGTCCTGCCGTACATCCCGGACACCGAGGCGCCCGCCTGGCGCGAGCTGGTCAACAGCCCGTCCTGGCAGGCCAAGGCCGCCGTCGAGCAGGCCCTGCTCAAGCCCACCGCCGCCGACGCCGCCGGCACCGTCAAGCTCCCGGCCACCCAGGACCAGTGGCGCCAGGCCCTCGACGGGCTCAACCCGCCGCTGGTCAAGGCGATCGAGGAGCGCACCAACGGCACCATCGAGGTCGGCAAGAGCGCCATCCTCGGCATGCTCACCCGCGTCGTGCTGACCACCGTCGTCGGCCTGATCACGGTCGTCGCCGTGATCATCGCCTCCTGGCGGCTCAGCCGCTCGCTGCGCCGCCGCATCAAGGACCTGCACACCCAGGCCGAGGAGATGCGGCGCACTCTGCCCGAGGTGGTCGACCGCCTCGGGCGCGGCGAGCAGGTGGACGTCGAGGCCGAGACCCGCACCATCACGGCCGGCCAGCACGGCGGCGGCACCGACGAGCTGGCCCGGCTCGGGCAGGCGCTCAACCTGGCCCGCTCCGCCGCCCTGGAGTCCGCCGTCGGCCAGGCCGAGCAGCACCGCGGCTTCGAGCGGCTGCTCCAGCGCATCGCCCGCCGCACCCAGCTGCTGATCGGCCGGCAGCTGCGCAAGCTGGACGAGCTGGAGCGCAGGCACGACGACCCGGAGGTGCTGGAGGGCCTCTTCGACCTCGACCACCTCACCGCCCGCCTGCGCCGCTACGAGGAGAACCTCGTCATCATGGCCGGCGGCCAGCCGCAGCGGCGCTGGCGCAAGCCCGTCCCGCTGCTGGACGTGCTGCGCGCCGCCCAGGGCGAGGTGCAGGACTACCGCCGGATCTCGATCGACATCGAGGGCGACCCGTGGCTCTCCGAGCGGGCCGTCGGCCCGGTCGCCCACGTGCTCGCCGAGCTGATGGAGAACGCCACCACCTTCTCCAAGCCGCCCACGCCGGTCGAGGTGCGCGCCGCCGTGGTCGGCCGCGGGCTCGCGATCGAGATCGAGGACCGGGGCCTCGGCATGGACCCGGAGCAGTACGACGCGGCCAACGAGCTGATGGCCCGCCCGCCGCGCACCGACGTGCTGGCCCGGGCCGACGACATCCGCCTCGGCTTCCACGTGGTCTCCCGGCTGGCCTCCCTGCACGGGCTGCGGGTCGAGTTCCGCCCCTCCGCCTTCGGCGGCACCCGGGTGGTCGTGCTCGTCCCGGACGAACTGGTCCTGGAGGGCGACACCGGGCTGCCGGACGGCGTCGGCGGCCCCGCCGCCGAGCCGATCCCGCTGGTGCGCCGCTCGCGCCGGGCCGTGCGCTCGGCCTCCGACGAGACGCCCGCCCCGGTGCCGGCCGGGCCGCCGGTCGCCCCGGTGGACGCCTTCGCGCAGGGCGACTTCGCCCCGCAGGCGGCTCCGCTGCCGCTGCCGTTGCGGCAGCCGGAGACCGGCACGGGGGCGGCTGCGGAGCCGGGCCCGGGTACGGGGACGGAGTCGGCGGACGCGCTCCAGGAGCCCACCCTCCAGGACGTCCCGCTGCCCGCGGCCCCGCCGCAGGAGGCGCCGTTCGCGGAGGCGCCGTTCGCGGAGGCGCTCGACGCGCCGTACCCCGCCGCCGCGCCCTTCGGCGCCGTGCCGGCGTACGACGCTGAACCGGCCCCGGGCACCGGCCCGTCGTACGGGATGGAGCGGCCGGACCCGGCCGCCCAGCCCTCCTTCCCGTCGGAGCAGCCGATCGAGCACAGCTCCCCGGCCGACCCGGCGCCGGCCCTGGACGCGCCGGCCTACCCGGACATCGCCTACGCCAGGGTGACCGAGGCCGAGGCTCCGTACGCCGACGAGCAGTACCGCCCGGCCGACCACTACCGGCTGGCCGAGCGGCGCCAGCCCCGCGAGTACCGGACCTCGGTGCCGTTCAGCCCGGCCGAGGGCGGCCAGCCCCCGCTGCCCCAGCGCGTCCGGCAGGCCAGCCTGGCGGCCGAGCTGCGGGTGCCCCCGCCGGAGAAGCCGCAGTGGGTCGAGCGGCCCGCCGACGACGCCGCCCCCGCGGGCCCGTTCCAGCGCACCGGGCGCCCGGTCCGGCGCTCCGGAGCGGCGATCGGCGCCTTCCAGCGCCAGTCCCGCGCCGCGCGGGCCCAGGACAGCGGCGAGCACCTGCTGCCCGCGGTCCCCGCGCCCCCCTCCCCCGCACCCGCCGGACGGCCGGCCCCCGCGCCCGCCGCGACCCCCTGGGGCCTGCCGGCCACGGACTCCCGAACCACACGAACGGATGACCAGTGATGAACCGCACGATCGCCACCCACCAGGACCTGGACTGGCTGCTGGACGGACTCGTCGACTCGGTGCCCGGGACCAGGAACGCCGTCCTGCTCTCCGACGACGGCCTCGTGGTCAGCCATTCCCGCACCATCGAGCGGGCCGACGCCGAGCGCCTGGCGGCCGTCGCCACCGGCCAGCAGAGCCTGGCCCGCGGGGTGGGGGCGCTGTTCGACGGCGGCCCGGTGCACCAGGTGATCGTCGAGCTCGCCGAGTGCTGGCTGTTCGTCATCGCCGCCGCCCAGGGCACCCACCTGGCCGTGGTCGCCTCCCAGGAGGTGGACGCCGAGGTGATGTCCGTCGCGATGCACACCCTGGTGCAGCAGGTCGGCCAGAAGCTCACCACCCCGGTCCGCCACGGGGACGCCCCCGCCGCGCCCGCCGCCCCGGCGTCCTTCGACGCCTTCGCCGCCCGGAACCGGGGCTGACCGAGGTGGAGCCGTACGGGAACGACGCCTGGGGGGACGGCCACGACGACGGCCGGCAGGCCGGCCCGGCCCCCGGCGCGCACGCCGGTCAGCGGTCCGGCCGGACGGCCGGACCGGACGACGCCTGGCGCCGCGGCGCGGTGCCGCACTGGAGCGAGCTGGAGGACGACGAGGAGGACGAGACGGGCAGCATGGTGCGCCCGTACACGATCACCCGCGGCCGGACCGCGCCCGAACGCGACGACCTCACCCTCATCACCGTGCTCACCACGGTCGAGGACGAGGCCGACGCGGCCCTGGCACGGGGCAGCCGCGCCGGTGCCCGCGGCCTCCAGCCCGAGCACCGGCTGATCCTCGAACGCTGTCGGCGTCCCGTCGCCGTCGCCGAGGTGTCGGCGGGCCTGGACCTCCCGGTCTCGGTCACCAAGATCCTGCTGGGCGACCTGGTCGCCCAGGGCCTGCTGAAGGCCCGGGCACCGCTGTCGGTGGCCCGGGCCGCCGGGGGCGTGGACCTCGGCCTGCTCACGGCCGTACGCGAAGGACTCCGGAGACTCTGAACATGGCCACACCCCACTCCGCCATCGACGCCCCCGCCGCCCCGGCCGCCGTGAAGATCCTGATCGCGGGCGGCTTCGGCGTGGGCAAGACCACCCTGGTCGGCTCGGTCAGCGAGGTCGCCCCGTTGCGCACCGAGGAGTACCTGACCCGGGCCAGCGTCGGCATCGACGACCTGGCCGGCGTCGACCAGAAGACCACCACCACCGTCGCGCTCGACTTCGGCCGGATCACCGTCAGCCCCGAGCTGGTCGTCTACCTGTTCGGCACCCCCGGCCAGGAACGCTTCTGGTTCATGTGGAACGACCTGGTCAACGGCGCGCTCGGCGGCATCGTCATCGCCGACACCCGCCGCCTGGAGACCAGCTTCGCCTCGATCGACTTCTTCGAGAGCCGGGGCATCCCGTTCGTGGTCGCGATCAACTGCTTCCACAACACCAACACCCGCACCCCCGACGAGATCCGGGCCGCGCTCGACCTCGACCCGCAGGTGCCGATGCTGCTCGGGGACGTGCGCGAGCGCGCCTTCGGACGGGACCTGCTGCTCGCCCTGGTCGACCACCTGATGGACCTCGCCGCCGCCCCCGTCGGCTGAACCACCCCCGTACGTCCTGTGAACTTCCCCTCGGAGCAACCCTCATGACCAGACCCCTGCGCGTCCTCGTCAACGGCGGCGGCATCGGCGGCCTCACCCTCGCCACCGCCCTGGCCCGACGCGGCCACCAGGTCGACGTCGCCGAGCTGCGCGAGCAGCTGGAGGCCCTCGGTGTCGGCATCATCCAGCCGTCCAACGCCCTGCACGTGATGCGCGAGATCGGCGCGCTGGACGACTGCCTCGCCGTCGGCTTCGAGTGGGAGGTGCTGACCATCTGCGACCCGGCCGGCGCCACCCTCGCGAAGATCCCGCAGCCCCGGATGGGCGACGCCCCCGCCAACAACGGCATCCCGCGCCCGGCACTGGCCCGCGTCCTCGCCGACGCCGCCGCGAAGGCCGGCGTCACCGTACGCTTCGGCACCACCATCGGCACCCTGTGCGAGGACGCCCACGGCGTCGAGGTCGCCCTCACCGACGGGCACGCCGGCCGCTACGACCTGGTCGTCGGCTTCGACGGCATCGGTTCCCCGCTGCGCCGCCACCTGTACGGCGACGCGTACGTCCCCGAGTACACCGGCTTCGCCAACTGGCGTGTCACGCTGCCGCGTTCGCCCGAGGTGCAGGGCGTGGTGATGTCCTCCGGCAACCTCCGGGCCAAGGCGCTGCTCACCCCGATCAGCGCGGAGCAGATGTACCTGGGCGCGGTCTTCGCCGAGGCCGAGGACTTCCGCCCGGACCCGGAGCGCGCCCACGAGCAGCTGCGCGAGCGGCTGGCCGGCTTCGGCGGCCCGATCGCCGAGGCGCTGGCGCAGGTCACCGACCCGGCGGACGTGGTGTACTCGCGCATCTCCCAGGTCACCGTCGAGGAGCCCTGGCACGTCGGCCGGATCGTCCTGGCCGGCGACGCCGCCCACGCCTCCACCCCGCACCTCGCCCAGGGCGCCGCGATGGCCGTCGAGGACGCCCTGGTGCTCGCCCAGAGCCTGGACGCGGAGGACACCGTCCCGGCCGCCCTCGCCGCCTGGGAGGAGCGCCGTCGCCCGCGCGCCATGTGGGTCCAGGCCCTGTCCCGGGCGATCCTCAAGCAGGAGACGGGGACCGCGACCACGCCGGAGGAGGACGAGCTGCTCAAGGTCGGCATCCCCGGCGCGGCGCACGTCCTGGTCCAGCCGTACTGACGGCGGCCGGGCTCAGCGGTGCGCCCCGGCGCGCCGCTGGGCCTGCCGGCTGCCGACGCGGTGGATGGCGTAGCGGACGATCACACCGGCGACCACGTCGCACACCCGTGCTTCCCACCCCTCAGGGCCCCGGCGTCACCGCAGACCGGCCAACTGCAGAACCCGATAGCCCAGCCAGCCCGCCAGGAGCACCGGCACGCCCAGCCGGAGCCCCAGCAGGGCCGCCCTGCCCACCCCGAGCCGGGACCTCCAGACCATCGTCCGGTGCCGGCGCCCCGTCGTGGCCAGCGCGGTCCGGATCGCCTGGGCGACCTGGGCCGTGGGCGTGTCCGTCCCGGCGAGCCCCGTCCTGGCGATCCGGGCCCGCAGACCGTTCCCCTGCGGCCCCACCGGGAACACCCGGGGCGTCCAGCGGTCGTCGAAGGCGATCACCGTGGAGACCCAGTGCTCCCCCTTGGCCAACGCGCCGTCCGGCACCGGGGTGGACAGGTGCTGGTTCAACCGCTCGGCCAGGTCCGGCAGATGGCCCGGCGCCAGCAGGATCAGCTTCCGGGCCGGCTGGGTGGCGCGCGCCTGCTCGACCTCCCACCACAGCCCCTCCCCCTGCCCGAGGCGCAGAACGATGAGCTGGGACAGCTCCATCAACCGCAGCACGGTGGACTGCCAGTCGTCCAGCGGGAGGTAGAACCGGGCCGCTCCCACCAGCGGTAGCGGCTCCCCCGGCCGGCCCACCGCGATGACCGGGCCGATGGCGCCCAGCGCGCTCGCGAACTGCTCCTCGCGCGTGTGGAGGTTGATCTCCGCGCCGTCGTCGATCCGGGCGGCGATCCGGTCGTCCTCGAAGCTGCGGAGGTAGAGCACCGGACGCCGGCCGTCCGCCAGCAGGGTCTGCGCCGCTCCGCGCGCCGCGCGCACCCAGGTGCGGCGGATGACGAGATAGCCGACGCCCGCCGATGCCAGCCCACCGCACAGCAGGAGGAACTGCCGCTCCACCGGCAGCCTGTCGGCCTGCCGCTGCACGCCGAACACGGCCACCACGCCGGCCGCGAAGAGCACGCACCCGAGGCCGTTGGCCACCACGACCGGCCGCCGCCAGGACGGGCGCAGCGGGCTGAACCAGCTCACCAGCCCGACGAGTTCGGCGACCCCTGCCCGGCGCCGGTGGCGCAGCCACAGCGCGGGCCCGGCCAGGAGGAGCGCCACCGCCCCGCACCACAGCGCGCCCGCTCTGCTGCCGTCCACCTGCCGCCCCGTGCCGACGTTGACCAGCAGGTGCAGCGCCACGTAGGCGGCCGAGACCGCGACCACCGTGATCCACCGGGCGAACATCCGTAGACGGGACGACATGGCAGTCCACCCCCGACCGCTTGAGCAGGACGCCTCAATCCGATACCGCAACTGACCGGTCTTCATGCCTGTGCGACCGGTAACGGTTTGGAGGCGAACGCTCGATCCGGGACCGTCAGGCGTCCCGACCCGCCGGACGGAGCGGCGCCGCCGGGACGACCGGCGCCGGACGGCTGATCTGGTCCCGGCGGTCCCACACCGCCCGGGACACCCGGGCGAGCAGGCGGGCCGCCGGATCGGTGCGGTCGGTGCCGTCGGCGAGCGGGCCGGTGTAGCAGACGGCGATCAGGTACGGCGGGCAGTCGGCCGCCTGGACGAGGCCGACGCCGAGCCGGGTGCCGGGGATCCAGCCGTTCTTGAAGGCGATCCGGGTGTTGGCGGGCAGGCCGGCGGCCAGGTCGACACGGAACTCGTTGCACTCCAGGAGGGCGAGGAGCTCCGGCTCCCCGGCGAGCGAGCGCAGCAGCCGGACCAGGTCCCGGGCGGTCACCCGGTTGTGGACGCCCCGGGCACGTGCCGCGCGGTCCTCGATCCCGCGCGGGGTGGAGCTGTGGGTGGCCCCCGCGCGGCGCCACACCTCGGCGACGGCCTGCCGGGTGGTGCGGGCCAGGCAGAGGTTGGTGGCCAGGTTGGAGGAGTGGGTGATCATCCGCTCGGCGAGCAGCCGCAGCGGCACGTGGGTGCCGAGCAGTTCCCAGGGCAGCGGATCGCTGTCCCCGTCCGGGTCGTTGCCGAACTCGCCGCCCACCACGGACTCGAAGCGGTTCACCACCGGCACCTCGGCGTCGAGGTCCACCCCGCTGCGGCAGAGTGCGGCGAGCACCGCGACCTTCATCGTGCTGGCGGCGTCGTGCAGTTCGTCCGGGTTGTGGACGAACACCGGCTCCGCGTTTCCCGCCCAGGGGGCCACCACCACAGAGAGCATGGGGGAAGGGTAGGGGAGTCCGGGGTCGGAACTCGACGGTTGCGGCGTGCGACACGAACCCTTCGCGAGGTCGGCGACACGGACCCGCACGGGGTTGACGAGCCGTCAGTACCCGGGCGGCAGCGCCTCGGGGCCGCGCCGGCGCCAGCGGCCGACCGTCCGGCGCGGCGGCCGGACGACCACCCGGCCGTGGCGCTTGCGGCCGACCAGCTCCACCCGCAGCACGGTCGGCGCCCCGTGGTCCGGCGCCCGGCGGTTCCTGACCCTGCTGAACTCCAGGGCCAGGCCGTCGGTGTCGACCACGACGCCCGGACGGGTGATCAGCGTCAGGGTCTTGCCCTCCATGTCCAGGTCGATCCGCAGGGTGTCCTGGGTGATCACCGCCTGGGTGAAGTCGAGCGTCACCTCGCACCACTCCACGTCGAGCTCCAGGCGGCGCGGCACCACCCAGCGCCCCTCCCGCCGCACCGGGCTCCAGCGCTGGTCGATCCGCAGGACGTCCTTGACCTCGGCCGCCACCCCGTCGGCGGAGCAGGCCACCGCCGGGAGGTCCGCGGTGAGCCCGGCCAGTTCGTCGAGCATGCGGGCCGACAGGGCGGCCTCCAGGCGCTCGTCCAGTTCCTCCGGGGTCAGCCGGCCGTCGCCCGCCGCCACCCGCAGCAGTTCGGCCACCCGGTCGCGGTCGGCATGGGAGGCCCGCAGCCCGGGCTGCGGGCCGGGGCCGGTCGGCTTCCCGGCGGGCACGATCTCTCCCGACATGATTCCCGTCCCTGAGCGTGGCGAAGGTCGTCGCGCGGCGGCCGGCGACGCGAACGGTCACTCACGCTATATCGCGATAGGGCTCGACGCCAGCCCCCGGCAGCCATCCCGGGGCGGGCGGACGGCGCGGCCGAACACGGCGGGCGAAAAGCGGCACCAATTCCCCCATTGCCGCCGGAATGCGCATCAACCGCGGACCGGGCCCCCGACGGTCCGCCCCGGAAAAACCCGGT
The DNA here is from genome assembly GCF_044391605.1 of Kitasatospora sp. NPDC018619. Classification (NCBI taxonomy): domain Bacteria; kingdom Bacillati; phylum Actinomycetota; class Actinomycetes; order Kitasatosporales; family Streptomycetaceae; genus Kitasatospora; species Kitasatospora sp. NPDC018619. The sequence goes on along the minus strand of NZ_JBISAI010000001.1, from coordinate 166,546 downwards.
CCCGGGTGTCGTAGCCGAGCTGTACGCTGAACGCTCATTCGAACTGTGTCGAATCCGTTCGACTATTGATGAAATCGTGGGGGAATCGGTGCACAATCGCCGACTTGTGGTCCTCGCTGCCCTCGTGGCGGCCGGTGTCGGTATCACCTCGTCCGGAATCGCCCAGGCAGCCGCTCCCGCCGCGGCGCCCTCCTTGCCCGCCGCCTCCGTGGCCGGCATCGACGCGGCGAAGAAGCTCCCGGGCAAGACCTTCAGCAGTTCCGCCGAGCACACGGTCGCCGCGCCGAAGGCCGGCGAGCCGGCCGTCGCCGCGGCCCCCGCGCAGGGCGCGACGCCCCGTGACGCGCCGGCCGTGCAGAGCGCCGCCGTCGGGATCGACCTCCAGGCCGACGCCTACAGCGCCCACGGCTTCCAGCTCCAGACCAAGCTCACCTCCGCCGACAACTCGCAGGTCAGCCTCACCGTCAACTGGGGCGACGGGGCCTCGACCACCTACCCGGCCCTCGGCAACTCGACCAGCCACGACCTCCACACGTACGCCGCCGTCGGCGCGTACACCATCACGGTCACCGTCAAGCGCGGCACGGACGTGGCCACGAACCAGGTCCAGGTCGTCACCGCCGGCGCCGAGTTCACCCCGCACGCGCCCGCCCGCCTGCTGGACACCCGGGCGGGCATCGGCGCCGCCAAGGCCCAGGTCCCGGCCCGCGGCACGGTGGCCCTGAAGGTCGGGGGCGCCGCCGGCATCCCCGCCGACGCCGCCGCGGTGGTCCTCAACGTCACCGTCACCAACACCGCCGGCTCCGGCCACATCTCGGTGGCGCCCACCCAGGACCTGGCCGAGAACGCGACGACGTCGAGCCTCAACTTCGTCCCCGGCCAGACCGTTCCGAACCTGGTGGTCGCCTCGGTCGGCCCGGACGGCTACGTGTACCTGTTCAACTCGGACTGGGCGCCGGTCGACCTGCTCGCCGACGTCACCGGCTACTTCACGAACACCACCGCCAGCGGCTACACGTCGGTGCCCCAGACCCGCATCGTCGACTCCCGGGCGGGCCTCGGCACGGCCCAGGGGCAGGTCCCCGCGACGTCGAGCTTCGACGTGGCCGTGGCCGGCCGCAACGGCGTGCCGGCGGGCGTCACCGCCGTGGCGCTCAACCTGACGGTCACCAACCCGCAGGCGGACGGCCACCTGATCGCGTTCCCGACCGGGCAGGCCGTCCCGAGCACGTCCAACGTGAACTTCACGGCCGGCCAGACGGTGGCCAACGCGGTGATCGTCCCCGTCGGCCAGGACGGCAAGGTCTCCGTGCGCAACGGCAGCTGGCTGCCGGCGGACGTGGTGGTCGACGTGGTCGGCTACTACAGCCCCGCCAGCCGCTCCGCCCTCGTCCCGCTGGTGGTGCCGGAGCGCGTCCTGGACACCCGCGAGACCACCCCCGAGCGGGTGGGCGCCCCTCTGGCGGGCCGCTCCTTCTTCGCCCTGGGCATGGAGGGCGACACCACCAGCCCGCAGGTCGAGGGGTGGGTGCTGAACACCACCGTCACCAACACCGCCGGGGACGGCTTCCTGTCGGTCGACTCCGACCCGAACTACTGGTCCGCCTACAAGAACGGCACCGCGACCGTCCCGCCGCGGCCGGTCTCCTCGACGCTGAACTGGACGGCCGGCTCGACCGTGCCGAACCTGGCGCAGGCGCCGGGCGGCAAGGGCGGCATCATCGACTTCTGGAACCAGAGCTGGTCGAACGCCGACCTGCTGGTCGACCTGCTCGGCTTCTACCAGTCGAAGTGACCCGCCGGACGACGGCGGCGCGAGCCTGACGGCGTGAAGGCCGGGGCGGTGATCCGTACGGAGCCCGCCCCGGCCTTCGTGCTGCCGGCCCCGCGTCGACCCCGCCGCCGGCCGGCGGGTCAGTGGACGAAGTAGCTGAACCCGACGGTCGCGGCGGACATCCCGGCCGCGATCTGCCGTGTCACCGTGCCCTGGCAGTCCGCCCCGGAGTACACGTCGACCTCGGTGTCCGTGAGGTTCTGGACGAGCACCGGCGACAGCGTCGGGTAGCACCCCCGCGCCGGGTTCTGGCGTGCCAGGCCGTTCACCACCAGGGTCCCGGTGGCCGCCCGGGCGGGCACGGCGAGCGCGAGTGCTCCGGCGGCGGCCAGCATTCCGACCGCGGCAATCCGACGACGCATGACTGTTCTCCCTTCCGAGGGCGCACGACGGTTGGGGCGCCCTTCCGGGGCATGAATTCCCCCGCCGCCCTGTTCATGTCAGAAATGCCGCCGCACATCCCCCGAACCGAGGACACGCCCCGCCCCGGTACTTCGTCCACGGCCCACCGGAAGCGGGATGCCGGGCCCGGCCGCTTGGGCGAACCCGAGCGGCCGCCCGCGCACGGCGGCTACGACGCCGGCCCGGTTCCGGCGGGCAGTGCCCGGACGGCGGCGGCGATCTCGGCGCGCAGCCCGTCGAGGGTGTGGTCGGGGCCGAGGACCATGCGGCGCAGCTGGGGCATGGCGAGGCTCCAGCCGACCATGCCGAGCGTCAGGAACAGCCGCGCCCGGGCGTCGTCGCCGTCGCCGTCCGCGGACCCCGCCGCCCGGATCTTGTCCTGGTAGTGCCGAGTGCGGGCCTCCTCGCCCGGCACGGGCTGGTCCCCGAGTTCGAGGGCCTCCCACAGGAGCAGCCGCAGGGCCTGCGGGTGGTCGCGGTGGTAGTCGAAGAGCCGCTCGGCGTACGCGGGGAGGTCCTCGTCGCCGGGCGGGACGGCCCGGGCGAGGTCGGCCATGAGGCGCTCCAGGACGGCGGCGAAGAGCCTGCCCTTGTCGCCGAAGTAGTCGTAGATCGCCCGCTTGTTGGCCTGCGCCTGGGCGGCGATGCGGTCCACCCGGGCGCCGGCGACGCCGTGCGCGGCGAATTCGGCGGCCGCCGCCGTGAGGATCCGCTCTTTGGTCGCCGTCGAGTCGTAGGCCATGGATCGATGGTAACGAACCGGTTCGTTTGACGAACCCGCGAGGGTCTGCCACGCTCGCCTCGAGCATCCGAACCATCTAGTTCGTTCGATTGGAGCCATGATGCCCCGGACCGATCCCGCCGCCCTGCCAGCCCCGCCCGAGCCGGCGCCGCCCGAGGAAGCGCCCCCGGGGCCCGCCGCTCCGCGACCGGCCCCGGGCCGCCGACTGCCGCTGGTGATGGCCCTGGCCTGCGGCGTCGCCGTGGCCAACGTCTACTTCCCGCAGGCCCTCACCCCGCTCGTCGCCGACGGCCTCGGCATCGCGCCGGGCACCGCGGCGACGCTCGCCACCGTCACCCAGCTCGGCTACGCCGCAGGGATCTTCCTGCTGGTGCCGCTCGGCGACCGGCTCCCCCGCCGCCCCCTGATCACCGTGCTGCTGGCCGTGACGGCCTGCGCCCTGCTGGCCGCCGGGCTCGCCCCGGCCACCGGCCCGCTGGTGGTGGCCGGCGCGGTCGTCGGCCTGGCCACCGTCGTCCCCCAGCTGCTGCTCCCGCTGGCCGCCGGCCTGGCCGCGCCCGAACGGCGCGGCGCCGTGATCGGCACCCTCCAGGGCGGCCTGATCGGCGGCATCCTGCTGGCCCGCACCTTCGGCGGTGTCCTGGGAGAACAGCTCGGCTGGCGCGCCCCCTACCTGGCCGCCGCCACCCTCACCGGGCTGCTCGCACTCGTCCTCGGCGTGGCCCTGCCCACCGCCCCGCCCGCCGTCCGCGACCGCTATCCGGCCCTGCTCGCCGGCACCGGCCGGCTGCTGCGCACCGAACCGGGCCTGCGCCGCTCCGCACTCGGCCAGGCCGCGCTCTTCGGCGGCTTCAGCGCCGCCTGGACGGCGCTCGCCCTGCTGCTCACCGGCCCGTCCTACCGGCTCGGCGCCCAGGCCGTCGGCCTGCTGGCACTGATCGGGGCGGCGAGCATGTTCTGCGCCCCGGCCGCCGGACGCTGGGTCGACCGGCACGGCCCGGACCGGGTGAACGCCTGGTGCACCGGCGCCACCCTCGCCGCGGCCGCGGTGCTCGCCGCAGGCGGAGCGGGAGGCCCGGCGGGCCTGGCCGCGCTGGCCGTCGGCCTGCTGCTGTTGGACCTCGCGGTGCAGTGCGGCCAGGTCGCCAACCAGGCCCGGATCTTCGCGCTGCGCCCCGAGGCCCGCAGCCGGCTGAACACCGCCTACATGACCTGCTCGTTCCTCGGCGGCAGCGCCGGCTCCTGGCTCGGCGTCCGGCTCCACGCCGGGCTCGGCTGGCCGGGGGTGTGCGGGCTGCTCGCGGTCGCCGCTCTGGCGGCGCTGGCCGCCCTGCGGGCCGGAGCCGGGGCCGGGCCCAGGGCCAAGGCCGGGGCCGGGGCCAAGGCCGGGGCCGGGGCCGGTCGCTGACCGCACCACTCCACCGTCACACCACCGACCCGCCCCGTCGACACGTCACCGCATCGACACCTCACCACGTCACCACGTCCCGTAGGAGTTCCCATGACCTTCCCGGCCATGCCGCCCGCCGTCCTCCGGTTCTTCCGCGCCTCCCAGGAGGGCGACGCCGACGCCTGGGCGGAGTCCTTCGCCGAGGACGGCGTCTTCCACGACCCGGTCGGCACGCCGCCGATCACCGGGCGCCCCGCGATCCACGCGTTCATCGCCTCCGTCCTGCCCGGTTTCCGCCCCTTCCTCGGGCTGACGCCCCTGGAGGCGCACACCGTCGGCAGCCACGTCGCCGTCTCCTGGCGGGGCGCCGCCGTCGCCCTGGACGGCCGGCCGGTCAACTGGTCCGGCATCAACGTCTACGAGCTGGACGACTCCGGCGTGATCCGCGAGGCCCGGGCGTACTTCAACAGCGCCGTCTTCCGGGCCCAGCTCACCGACTGACCCGCCGCCCCGCGGCGACGGCCCGGCCCGGCGGCTTCCCGGCCGGGCCGTCGCCGCGGGTGCCGCCGACCAGGCACGGGCCCTGCCGCAGGCCGTGCGCGGCGATGCCCGCGCTCGCCTCACGGGCCGGGGAGCCGGCGTCCGGCAGGCGTGGCGGTCCGGCCGGTCTTCGTCCAGGCCGCCCGCCGCCGGCGGCCGGTGGTCGTACGGATGCAGGCGGACCCGCAGGAAGGCGTGCTCCCACTCGGCGTCGACGTCCATCGCGCCCTCGGCCTCGATCAGCCACGGGCCGCCGTCCGCGACCACCGGCACGTGGGCGGGCCCGAGTTCACCGTGCACCACCGAAGTGCCCGGCGCCCGGCCGCACCGCCGCCGCCAGGGCGTGCAGCCGGTCGGCGAGCCGCTCCCGGGCGGCCGCGATCCGCTGGCCGCGAGGCCGCGCCGGCGGGGTCGCACAGGGCGCGGTCCAGCACGGCGCCCTCGCAGGACGACCGCCAGGGCCGGGGTCGCGGACCTGCGGTCACGGGCGGCCAGCGCCTCCGGGACCTCGCCGGGGACGTCCTCGACGATCGCGGGGCCGGCGCCGTCCGGGCCACCGGCGCGTTCGCCGTGGCGCAGCGCCGGGGTCCGGACGCCGAGCGCGCCCAGCCGGGCGGGTGCCGCCTCGACCGGGTCGAGCCCGGAGCCGGGCGAGAAGGGGTCGGCGCCATCCTCGTCGTCCTCGGCCGCCGGTCAGTGGTCCTCGCCACGGGCCCAGCGGTAGGCGATCGCGTCGTCCCGTCGTCCGTCCGCAGGCGGTGGACGCCCTTCCGGCTGCCGCCCGTCAACCGTTCGACCGCGGCCGGCCGCCGCCCGGCGCGGCCCCGCCTCTGGTCACCCCGGCCGGCGCGCCCTACCGCCGCAGGTGGCGGCTCACGTCACCGACCAGCGTGATCCGCACCCGCCGTTCCGAGAACCGCCACCGCCCGTCCGCGTCCCGCGCGAAGCGGTCGTGGTACCGGCCGGCGGCGATGGTCTGGAGCGGCAGCCCGGGCAGCGCCTGGAGCACGGTGACGTACGAGCGGGCGACGGCCGTCCCCGCCCGCTCGTCGACCTCGACGGCGAGGTTGCCGGTGACGTGCTGGGTCCTCGGCGTCCCGTCCTCGTGGACGATCAGCAGCTCGCGGAACATCGCCTCGATCGCCCGGCTCCCGCGCACGGGCTCGCCGCCGCCGACGAACACGGCGTCGGCCAACAGGGCGCCGAGCCCCGCGAAGTCCCCGTCGTCGACGAGTTCGGCGTAGCGCGCGATCAGGTTCTCGATCGCCCGGTGGCTCGGCATCGGCTCGGCGGGCACGGACATGGTCTCCCCCTGCTCTGGACGGTCCCTGGCTGCGCCGACTCTTCCAGGCCCGGAGCGGACGGCGGGACGGCGGGACCGGCGGGGCCGGGCAGTGCGCCGTCGGCTACCGGTCGGCGGCGACGGCCAGCCGGGCGATCTCGGCGGCGACGGCCTCCGGTTCGGCGGCGACGCTCACCCGGGCGACGCCCTCCAGGCCCGGGTGGCTGCCGACCCGGACCGAGTGCCGGGCGTTGCGCAGCAGGTCGAGGTCGTTGACGTCGTTGCCGAAGGCGTCGTACGCGTCGATGCCCAGCGAGACCAGCGCCTCCCACTTGTTGGTGGTGCCGGGGGCGAAGTCGACGATCGCCTCGTCGAGGTGGTGGTTGACGGTCATCCCGAGCGCGCGGCCGGCCTCGGCGAGGGCCCCCGGGTCGGTCGCGTGGACCACCAGGAACTTGACGACGGCGGGGAGTTCGGCGAGCTCCACCCGCCGGGCGAGGCCACCCTGGTCGACCCGGCCGAGGATCGGGTGGTCGGCGGGGCCGGTGTAGGCGTAGTCCCACGGGCCGTCGGCGAGGAAGCCCGCGCGGAACCGCTCGGCCTCGGCCATCAGCCGCTGGAACCCCTCGGCCTCGAACGAGGCCCGTGCCCGCACCCGGCCGTCGACGGAGACCAGGCTGCCGTTGCCGCCGATCAGCGTGGCGGCGGGGAAGGCGCCGCCGAGGACGGGCAGCAGGTCGCGGACCGGCCGGGCGGAGGCGAAGACCAGCTGGTGCCCGGCCCGTTCGCAGGCGTCGAGGGCGTCCAGGATCCGGCGGTCGATCGTCCGCCCGTCGAAGCAGAGCGTGCCGTCGATGTCGAAGACCATGGTGCGGGCGCTGGGAGTGATCATCGGATGATGCTACCCAGCGGGTGCCGTCCACGGTCCACCGCCCGCCCCGGTGCCGTGGTGCGACGACGTGGAGAGCCCCGAACCCGCCCTCGCCGCCCCGGATCTGCACGTGGTGGTGTGCTGTGTGCTGTGCACCGTCACCTGTGCGCGTTGCTGAGCTGCGCTGTCGATGGGGAGTCGAACCCCGACGTTGCTCTTCACGTGCCAGGAGTGGGCCGGAAAACCGCCGGCCCTCGGTGTGTGCACGCCTCCGAGGCAGCTACCTGCTCCACGTCGTCGCCACCGGCCGGGCCGGTCAGTCCATCAGGTCGACCTCCCAGTTGGTGCGCTGGATCCGCACGTCGACCTCGCGGATCTCCCGGGCGAGCGCGTCGGCCCGCCCGCGCAGCTCCGCGACCGGGAGCGCGGCGAGCATCACCAGCTCGGAGCGCAGCTGCCGGCCGTACGACCGCTCGCCCTTGCCCGCCGCGGCGTCCGCGGCCGCGGTGACCACGGAGTGGCGCAGCCGCAGGACGTCCCGGCGCGCGAGGGCGTCGGTGAGCGTGCCGTCGGGCCCCATGTCCACGGTCGCGTTGGTCCGGTTGATCCGCCGGATCAGCGTCTCCAGCGTGTCCAGCGCCTCGTCGGCCTCGGCCAGCAGCAGTGCCGCGTCCTCGGCGGGCGCCTCCCCCTCCTGGTAGCGCGCGCTGCTGGTGACGCGCTCCCGCAGCTGTTCCACCCGGCGCGTCGCCGCCGCGCGTTCCGCCAGTGCCTCGGCAAGCTTCACCGTCTCGACCTCCTCCGCCGTGATCTCGCCGAGTATCGGGTACCGCCAGGGCCGTGCGCACCCGGTTTACGGAGCCGACCGCTCCGGCCCCCGCAGGAGGGACGCACCCGCCGGCCTGCCGGAACGGGCCTCGGTGGGCGCGGGGAGGGCCCGGGAAGGGCCCGGGGAGGGCCCGGGGAGGACGCCTCCCCCTCCCGGCCGGGGCGGCGGGCCGCCGGGTGGCGCCCGGCCTGATCGACGAGACGCCCCCGGGCGGTGCCCGGTCCCCGGTCCGGACGGCGCCCGGGGCTCCGTCCTGGTGGCCGCCCTGCCCGCCGGGGGGGCGGCGGCTACGTGGTCTTCGACGGCGGTGCGGACGACGGCCCGGCGGCCCCGGGCGTCTCGGTGCCGGACCGGATCCTGCTCGGCGCCGGGAAGGACGACGCCTCCGCCGACGGCGCCCGGCCCGCCGCCTCCGGTCCGGTCCCCTGGCCCCGAAGGACGCACCGCAGGCACGCGCCGCAGACACGCGCCGCAGGCACCCGCCGCCGAACTCGTGCCGGGCCGGCAGGCGCAGTGCGGTCAGGCCGGCCGCTCGCCCGGGAGCCGGTCCGGGTCGACGGGCCGCGGGAGCACGCGCGAGCCGGCGGCGGGGCGGTCGGCGCGGCGCAGTACGAAGACCACCGGCAGGGCGATCAGGCTGGGGCCGGCGAGCAGGCCGGCCAGCCACTGGCGGCCGTCGAGTCCGACGAGCACCGAGCCGGCGAGCATCCCGGCGGCGAGCACGAACCCGGCCACCAGGCCGCCGAGGTAGAGCTGGTGGGCCCGCTGGTCCCTGCGATCCTGGGCAGCGATCCGGGCCCGCTCGGTCGTGTACTCCTCCCGCATCCGGGCCACGTCGAGGCTCGACGCCGACAGCGCCCGGTCGCGTTCCAGCGCCGCCTGGTGGCGTTCCCGGGCGCTCTCCCGCGCGTGCTCGCGCTGGAGCTCCAGTTCGAGGTGCTCCAGGGCCGCCCGCAGGTGCTCGGGCGGGAGCCGGGCCCACTGGATGGCGATCTCCAGGGCCGTCGGACGGCGGGTGCGGCTCTCCTCGGGGGTGGTCACCGGTCGTCACCTCGGGGTGCGGGGGCGGCTTGGTCGGAGCTGCGGGCGGCGCCGGGCGGCGGGCCGAGGCGCAGGAAGAGGCGGTCCAGTCCGGCGGCGACGGTCTCGGCGGCCGCCGGGGTCAGCGGGTCCTCGGCGTAGTCGAGCAGCGGCCGGTGCCGGGACGCGAGGCGGGGCGGCAGCGGGGGCGCGGCGTCCAGCTCGTAGACGGAGGCGCCCCGGCCGGTCGGGTACCCCGGGCTGCCGCCCGCCGGCCCCACGGCCTGGCCGAGTCCGACGAACTCCGCCGCGCCGTCGGGAGCCGCCGACGGGGCGGGAGTACCCACCGGGAACCCCCTCACCCGGGTCCGCGGCCCCGGCACCAGCACCGCCACCACCGCGAGCCCGGCCGCCGCCCCGCCCAGCAGGTACGCCGCGACCACCCAGCCGGTCGCCCTGAAGAGCGCCGCCACCGCGCCCGCCGACAGGACCAGCACCCCCACGGCTCCCACGGTCCGCCTGATGCCCCTCACCTCCTCCGGCCCGATCCGAGCCTACCGACGGCGGGGCCCCTCGGCCGGAATTCCGGTCAACGGAGCCGGTTCTGGCGCCACGTCAGTCGCGGACGGCCGGCGGCGAGGGCAGCGCCGCCGAGCCCGCGAGCAGCGGCCGCTCCCGGTGGAAGGGCGGCAGCGGGAGCTTGCCCTCGACGACCGGGGTGCCGAACACCTTCAGGCGGGCGAGCAGCGAGCCGTTCAGGTCGACACCGCCGACCAGCGACCGACTCCCTCGCGCCTGCGGCGGGTTGCCGGAGGAGTCGGCCGCCAGCGAGCCCTCGGCCCGGGCCCGCAGGGAGGGGGCGACGGTGGCCTCCACGCCGACGTGCCGTACAGCCCGAGGCTGATCCCGGCACCGAGCGCGGTCCGGACGCCCGCCGTGCCGGAGAGCCACAGGTATCCGAAAGAGCCCGTCAGGTCAGGTTCAGCCGCAGGTCAGAGGCGGTCAGCCCAACCGTGCCGCAGGCAGTGGCGCCCCCTGCGGCACGACGGCCGCGCCCCGGCCCTCCGACAGCACCGCGAGGTACCGGGAGCGCTCCACCGGCCCGGCCCCGAGGCTCCGCACGTGCGGTCCGTCCCACTGGGCGTCCAGCAGCCGCCCGCCCGCCGCCGCGAACCGCGCCCCGAGGTCCGCGACGGCGACCCGCGCGGCGTCCGGGCGGCGGTGGAACATCGAGTCCAGGCTCAGCACCGGCCCGACCGCGATCCCGAACACCCCGCCGATCAGCTCCTCCCCCTCCCATACCTCCCCGCTGTGTGCCGCCCCCAGCTCGTGCAGCCGTACCAGGGAAGCTGCCAACTCCTCGGTGAGCCAGACGGGTTGACGGCCCTCGGCGCAGGCCGCCAGCACCCGCCCGAAGGCGCGGTCCGCACTCGTCCACCACCCGGAGCGGTTGCGCAGCCGCCGCGCCAGCCGGCTCCCGAGCCGGACGCCGCCGGCCGCGACCACCGGCCGGGGGTCGGGCGACCACCACGCCAGCGCGTACGGGTCCGGCCCGCCCGGCAGCAGCGCCACCTCGCCTGCCGCCACGGCGTCCCCGTACACCGCCTCGTTGTACGCGCTCGCGTACACGTCCGCCGCCGGCAGCGGGAACAGCCCGCGCCGGTACGCCGCCAGCAGCGCTTCGGGCCCGAGCGAGCCCCCGAAGGCCACCGGGCCGTCACCGGGCCCGTGCCGCACGTCCAGCGCGCCCAGCGCTTCCGGCAGGCTCACCGGGGCGCCGCCCGCAGGAAGCCCTCCCGCTCCAGGCCCGCCAGGTAGTGGTCGATCAACCCGGCGTCCACCGGCGGCAGTTCGATCCCGCTCCCGGCCAGCGCCGCGTCCGCGTTCGTCCGCTCGAACAGCGGGAACGTCGGCCTGAAGTACATCTCGCTGACCGACAGCTCGGTACCCGGCGCGCGGTCCACGAACAGCGGGACGAACGGCGCGACCGGGTGCGTCGGGTGCCCGGCCGCGAACCGGACCAGCCCCCGCACCCAGTCGCCGTACGGGACCCGGGCGATCCGGTGGCCGCGCGCCCGCAGCCGCTCGGCGAGGTCGGCGAGGACGCCCGGCCCCGGGGAGGTGAGGTGGTAGACCTCGCCGGCGGCGGGCGCGTGGGCGGCGATGTGGGCGACGGCACGGGCGAAGCGGTCGGCGGGCACGAAGTCGAGCAGCAGCCGCACGTCCGGGCAGGTCCCGCTGTCGGCGAGGTAGGCGATCAGCGCGCACAGTTCGGTGCCGGTGTTCATCACCCCGTCCCCGAGGTCCCCGGTGACGTCGTTGGTGCGCAGCACGGTGACCGGCAGCCCGGCGGCGGCCGCGTTGTGCAGCAGCTGCTCGGCGACCCACTTGCTCTCCACGTAGCCGACGCCGAGCCGCTCCGGGTGGGCGAGCGGGGTCCGCTCGGTGACCTTCGGGACACCGACCGCGCCGAAGCCGGCCAGCACCGCGAGGGTGGAGAGGTAGTGCACGGGGATGCCCCGGCTGTGCCCGGCGAGCCGGACCACCTCCCGGGTGCCACCGACGTTGGCCTGCCGCACCTGGTGGTACGGGTAGAGGAAGTTGACCTGCCCGCCGAGGTGGTGGACGGCGTCCAGGCGCCCCGCCAGCCAGTCGTACTGACGGTCCGTCAGCCCGAGTCGCGGCCGGGTGAGGTCGCCGACCAGCGGCACCACCCGGGGGTCGGCGAGGTCGTGCCGCAGGAAGCGCTGCTGCGCCGCCCGCAGCCGCTCCAGCGCGTGCTCCTCGTCGGGTGCCCGGACCAGGCAGTGGATGCGCGCCCGGGTGGTGGCGAGCAGCGCCCGCAGCAGGTGGGCACCGCAGAAGCCGGTGGCGCCGGTGAGCAGGATCTCGGCCGGGTCGGCGCGGGAGGGCGCCGGGCTCCAGGACTGCCGGAGCTCCTCGGTGAGCCGGGCCTCCGCGAACCAGTCGACGGCGGCCTCCGGGACGGCGCCGACGGTACCGGTGCTGCCGCCGGTGGTGCCCGCGGGGGCCTCGCCGCGGGCCGCCCGCAGGGCCGCCGCGAAGGGCCGCAGGACGGGCTCGCGCAGCAGGGCCCGGGTGAGCGCCCGCACCTGCCCGACGTCGATGCCGAGCGTGATCCGGGCCCGCGCCAGCATCTCCATCGCGAGCAGCGAGGTGCCGCCGAGGGCGAAGAAGTCGTCGTCGGGGCCGACGTGTTCGACACCGAGCAGTTCCGCCCACAGCTGCCCGACCGCCGCCTCCACCGCATCCGCCCGGGCCGGACCGGGCACGGCGGCGGGGGCCTCGGCGGCCGTCGCGGCGGCAGACGGCGGCGCCGACGGCACGGTGCGCACCGGCGCGTGCGGCAGCCGCCGCCGGTCGATCTTCCCCGCCGCCGTGAGCGGCATCTCCTCCAGCGGCACGAACGCCGCCGGCACCAGGTACTCCGGCAGCCGTTCGGCCAGGAACGCCCGGAGCCCGCGCGCCCCGGCGGGCGCCCCGGCGGCGGGCGTGTAGTACGCGGTGAGCGTGCGGCTGCCGTCCGCCGCCTCGCCGTCCGCCGCGACCCGGGCCTGCCGGACGTCGGGGTGCTCGGCCAGGACGGCCTCGACCTCCGCCGGGTCCACCCGGTGCCCGCGCACCTTCACCTGGTCGTCGAAGCGCCCGAGGATCTCCAGTTGCCCGTCCGCGCGCCACCGCCCGGCGTCGCCGGTGCGGTACATCCGCTCGCCGGGCAGCGGGGCGTACGGGTCGGGCAGGAAGGACTCGGCGGTGAGCCCGGGCTGCCGCCAGTAGCCGCGGGCCAAACCGGGCCCGCCGAGGTGGATCTGCCCCTTCTCGCCGGGGCGGACGGGGCGCAGCCGGGCATCCAGCACGTGCACCCGCACGCCGGGCAGCGGCCGCCCGATCGGCACCGGCGCGGCGGTGAGGCCCCCGCCTCCCCCGATTCCGCCTCCGCTTCCCCCCACTCCCCCGCCCCCGCCTCCGCTCCCGAGCAGCTCCGCGGTGACCTCGCAGAGCGTCGAGGTGACGGCCGCCTCGGTGACCCCGTACGCGTTCAGCAGCCGGGCGCCGGGCAGCCGCTCCAGGCAGCGGCGGCAGTCGGCCGCGTGCACGGCGTCCCCGCCGACCACCACCAGCCGCGGCCCCCGGGGGCCGGGCCCGCCGGGCGGGAGCAGGTCGAGCAGGTGGTGCCAGTAGGCGGGGGTGAAGTCGGCGACGGCCAGGCCCAGCCCGGGCAGCCGGCCGGCCAGCTCGGTGGGCGCCCAGGTGCCGCCCGTGCTCCCGCCGCCGCCCAGGACCACCGTCGCGCCGGCCAGCAGTGCGCCGAACACCTGCTCCAGCGCCGTGTCCGAGCCCAGCGCGGCCAGTTGCAGCACGCGTTCGCCCGGGCGCAGCCGGTAGGCGTGGATGATCCGGTCGAGGGTGAACAGCAGGGCACGGTGGGCGACCGGGACGCCCTTGGGGCGGCCGGTCGTCCCGGAGGTGTAGATCAGGTAGGCGAGGTCGTCGGGGGTGGCGCCGTCCTCGTGCGGCACCTCCCCGGCCTCCGGGGTCCCCGCAGGGTCCTGCCCGTCACTGCGGCCCCCCCTCGGCCCGAGCACCGACACGGCCGCCCGGAGCTCCGCCGGGAACCCGTCACCGTCCGCGACCACGACCCGCGCCTCGCAGTCCTCCACCAGCCCGGCCAGTCGTCGCCGCGGGTGGGCCGGGTCCAGCGGCAGGAAGGCGCCGCCGGCCTTGAGCACGGCGAGCCAGGCGGTCACCAGCCCGGCCCCGCGGTCGAGGCAGACCGGCACCACCTGCTCCGGCCCGGTGCCGCGGGCGCGCAGCGCGGCAGCCAACCGGTCGCTGCGCAGATCGAGTTCGCGGTAGCTCAGGGTGGCGTCCTCGGCGACGACGGCGACCGCCTCCGGGTCGTGCGCCGCCCGCGCGCGGAACAACCCGTGCACCGTGTCGGCGAATCCGGCCGCCGCCCCCCGGACGGGCGTGCCGCCGGGCAGCCCCAGTTCGGCGGGGCGCCACTCCCGCTCCACCCGGGCGCGGCACTCGGCCCGCGGGGCCGGGCCGTGGACCTGCCGCCACCCGGCCGGGACGGTCAGGTCCCCGGGCCAGATCGCGTACTGACCGTTGTCGTTGCGGACCACGGCGTGACGGTCGGAACCCGCATCCGTTCGTACGCCCTGTGCGCTGTCTACTGCGTCGTCCACCGGCTTGACCTCGTGCTGTGGCGGCAGAATGCTGGGGAGTGCGACATTTCCGACTATACGCACTCCCGTCCCGTCGAGGCCGTCCGGTCGCACCCCCACCGGGCGCCTCACTGCTGCGCGGAAGCGCACACCCGCCCCACCGGGCCGACCCTCCCGCCAGGCCCGGCCAGTCCTCACCCGAACTCCCCCGCCCGACCGGCGGGGTGGTGTCGCGGAGGAGGTAGCCTCGTTGACTCGCCGGCGCCAACACCTGATGGTCTGTTACCTGCTCTGGATGGTGCTGTTCACCGGCATCTACTACGCGAACCCCGGCCAGCGGATCATCTGGTGGACGGGCATCGGCCTCGGTGGCGTCGCCGCCATCGTGGTCGGCGTCCGGCTCAACCGCCCCGCGCACGCGAGGTACTGGTACGTGCTGGCGCTGGCCAACCTCAGCTTCACGGTGGGCGAGGTGGTGCAGGCCGTCCAGCTGGACATCCTGCACCTGCCCAACCCCTTCCCGTCCGTCGCGGACGGCTTCTACCTCGCCGAGTACGTGCTGTACGCGGTCGGCGTGCTGGGCTTCATCCGCTGGCGCACGGCCCGTCAGGACCGGGCCGGGCTGCTGGACGCGCTCATCCCCACCATGGGGCTGGCCCTGCTCGCCTGGATCTACCTGATCCTCCCGTACGCCCGCAACCCGGACCTCGACTGGTTCCAGAAGGCCGTCTCGATCGCCTACCCGCTCGGCGACGTCGTCGTGCTCGCCCTGCTGCTGCGGCTGCTGACCCCGCGCGGCGGCAGCTCCCGCGCGCTGCGGCTGCTCGCCGTCGGCTCGCTCGGCATCATGGTCTCCGACGTGCTGTACGGGCTGATCCAGCTGCACGGCACCTGGCACATCGGCACCCCGGTGGAGCTCGGCTGGGCCGCCTTCTACACCGCCTGGGGCGCTGCGGCGCTGCACCCGTCGATGGTCGAGCTGACCCGGCCGGTGCCCACCCAGCAGCCCGACCTGAGCACGGCCCGGCTGGTGCTGCTCACCCTCGCCTCGCTGATCGCCCCGGCGATCCTGATCATCGAGTCGCTGGCCGGCAACACCAGCAACGCGGGGGTGATCGGCGCCTTCTCCGCGGTGCTCTACCTGCTGGTGCTGGCCCGGCTGGCGGTGGTCGTCTCGGCCCGCCGGCAGGCCGTGGCCCGGGAGCGGGCGCTGCGCGAGGCGGGCGCCCGGCTGACGGCGGCCGTCACCGTGGAGGAGGTCGCGGACGCCGTCCAGGCGGCCGCCTCGGCGCTGATGCCGGCCGAGTCCGGGCACGTCGCCCTGCTCGCGGTGACGGAGGACGGCGTGCTGCACGTGCGGCACGCCGGGCGCGGGACGGCCCGACGGCTGCCGGGCGACGCCGTCCCGTCCGGCCAGGTGCTCGACCTCGCCACCGCCCGGGAGACCCTGCTGCTGCCGGTGGCCGCCCTCGGCCTGGCCGCCCACGGACCGGACGCGGCCGCGGGGCCGGGCGCGACCGCTGGGCCGGGCGCGGAACGGGCCGGCGCCGAGCGCCCCGAGGGCGAGCGGCGCTCCGGCCTCGGCGGCATGCCGCACGCCCTGGTCTGCCCGCTCACCCTCGCCGAGCGCCCCTCCGGCGACCCGCTGATCGGCGCACTCGTCGTCACCGGCACCGAGCACGAGCTGACCAGCCTCTGGAGCTCGCTGGAGATCCTCGCCGCCCAGGCGGCCCTCGCCGTCGAGCGGGTGGTGCTGAGCCGGGAGGTCACCCGCCGCAACAGCGAGCTGTACTTCCGCACCCTGGTGCAGAACTCCAGCGACGTCATCCTGATGCTCGACGCCGACGACGGCGTGCGCTACGCCTCCCCCTCCGCCGCCTCGGTGCTCGGCCGCCCGGACCTGGCCGGCACCCTGCTGACCGACCTCGTCCCGCCCGAGGACAGCCGGGAGGTCGGCAAGGCGCTGGCCCGGATGCGCGAGGCGGCCGACGAGCTCCGGGGGGAGCAGCCGCGCGAGCACTGGCGGCTGCTGCGCCAGGACCGCACCCCGATCGAGGCCGAGGTCCGCTTCAACGACCTGCGCGCGGACCCGACCGTCGGCGCCCTGGTGCTCACCCTGCGCGACGTGACCGAGCAGCGGCAGATGGAGCGCGAGCTGACCCACCGGGCCTTCCACGACTCGCTGACCGGGCTGGCCAACCGGGTGCTGTTCCTGGACCGGGTCGGGCACGCGCTGTCCCGGGGCGAGCGCAGCGGCGCCGTCACCGGGGTGCTCTTCATCGACCTGGACGACTTCAAGGTGGTCAACGACACCCAGGGCCACGCGGTCGGCGACGAACTGCTGGTCGCCGTCTCGCTGCGGATCGCCACCGCGCTGCGCGCCTCGGACACCGCGGCCCGGCTCGGCGGGGACGAGTTCGCCGTCCTGGTGGAGGACGCGCGCCGGCCCGCCGACGTGGACACCATCGCGGCCGCGGTGCTGGCCGTGTTCGCCGAGCCGTTCCAGCTCGCCTCGGGTGCGGTGCGGGTGACGGCCAGCATCGGCGTGGCGACCACCGAGGACAGCGTGGACGCGACCGAGCTGCTCGCCCACGCCGACCTCGCGCTCTACTCCGCCAAGGCGGCCGGCCGCCGCCAGTGGCGCCACTACCGGCCGGCCCTGCAGACCGGCATGGTGGAGCGGCACGAGCTCAACGAGCACCTCGACTCGGCGATCGCGGAATCGGCCTTCCAGCTGTACTACCAGCCGATCGTCGACCTGCGCTCGGGCGACCTGGTCGCCTTCGAGGCGCTGGTCCGCTGGCCGCACGACCGGCGCGGCATGGTGCTGCCGGACGAGTTCATCGCCCTCGCCGAGGAGAGCGGCCAGATCGTCCCGCTCGGCGCCTGGGTGCTGGAGCGGGCCGCCCAGGAGGTCGCCGCCTGGCAGGCCGCGAGCTCGACGGCCCGGACGGCGGCCGGCCGGCCGCCGCTGCGGGTCAACGTCAACGTCTCCGCCCGCCAGTTCCGCGACGCCGGCTTCGTGGACGTCGTCCGCCGGGCGCTGGCCACCACCGGCATCGACCCGCACACCCTGGTCCTGGAGCTCACCGAGTCGGTGCTGATGCGCCGCGACGAGCGCGTCCACGCCGACATGGCCACCCTGTCCGGCCTCGGCGTCGGCATCGCCATCGACGACTTCGGCACCGGCTACTCCTCGCTGTCGTACCTGCGCGAGTTCCCGATCTCCCTGCTCAAGATCGACAAGTCCTTCATCGACGGCCTCGGCCACTCGCCCCAGCAGTACGCTCTGGTCGAGGGCATCACCCGGATCGCGCAGACCCTGGGCGTCCAGGTCATCGCCGAGGGCATCGAGCACCCCGAGCAGCGCGACCTGCTCGCCGCCATGGGCTGCCCGTTCGGCCAGGGGTACCTGTTCGCCCACCCGATGGACTCCCCCCGGGCGCGCGCCCTGGTGAGCGGGACCTCCTACGAACCCGCCTGAGCGCCCCGGCTACTCCTCGCGCAGGGCGTGCGACAGCACCGTGAGCAGCGCCAGCGTCGGCAACGCGTGCCCCGCCTCGACGGCCCGGACGTCCGCCTCCGGCAGGGCCGCGCGGGCCGCGAGGTCGGGCAGGGTGAGGCCCAGGGCCAGGCGGCGGGCCCGCACGGCACGGGCCAGCGCGTCGGCGGGGTCGCCGTCCGGGTGGGCGGGGAAGTCCTCGATCAGGGGGCGCGCCAGATCCACCGGAGTCTCCTCGTCGGCCTGCGGGGCGCACAGTCTGGCACGCGTCCGGCTCCGGACGCCCCCAAGCGGGGGTCAAGCTTCCTTGACCTCCGCTTGGGGGCGCACACCCCCGCCCTCAGCCCAGCGGCAGCTCCAGGACCGACTCCTTCCCACCCGGCGAGCCGACGGTGGTGGTACCGCTCCCGGTGGCGTAGGAGTACAGCCGGTCACGGCTGTTGACGACCACGGCGAGGCGGTGGCCGTCCGCCAGGTCGTACGCGGCGGGCTGGAGCTTCCAGCCCACGGTGACGTCCTGCCCCGGGGCCAGGTCCAGCACGGTGTACGGCTCGTGGGTGATGATCCGCGCGTCGCCGTCCGGGCCCACGTCGAACAGGTACGCGACCAGGGTGGCGGCCTCCTCGGTGCTGCGCACCGTCAGCCGGAGCGAGGCGGCGCCCCGGATGCGGCGGGCCACCCCGTCGCCGCCGGTCAGCGGGGCGGTCGACCAGACCAGCAGGTTCTCCCGCTCGAAGTCGCCCAGGACGTACCTCCGGGGGCCGGCCAAGCGTAGCCGCGGGCCGTCCGTCCTCCCGAGCCGATTGCAGCCGCGGGCAACCGAGTTGGGACCGGCTGCCCCCGGCCGGGGCCGTCGTCCGCCGTGAAGTGGCCGGCCTCCCGTCGATGTCGGCGTTCGGCCTACCGCCGTCACACCGACCCGGCACAATCACCGGTATGACGATCACCACCGGTGCCCGGCCCCGGCGCGCCCCTCCGGTCGCCCTCGCCCTCGGGTTCCTGACGGGCGCCGTGGCGGGGGGAGCGCTCGCCGCGGTCGTCGTCGGCGTCGTCGTCCGGAACGCGCCCCTGTGCGTCGCCGGGATCGCCCTCCCCTTCGCCTACGGCCTGCTGCTGCACCTCGCCGGCCTGCCGCGGCGCGCCCGGGAGGCGGCGCTCGTGCCGAGGACGGCACTCGCGGTGATCGAGAGCCTGGACGTCCCCGAGAACGGGATGACCGACCGGCCGGTGCGGTTCGACCTCACCGTCGCACCGCAGGACGGGCCCGCGTTCCGGGTCGAGTTCACCCAGGACGTCCACGTCGCCGACCTCCCCGACTACCGGCCGGGCGGCACCCTGGTCGTGCGGTACCCGCCGGACCGCCCGGCGGAGGTGAGGATCGTGAAGCGGCCGACCCCGGAGTGGGAGGAGCGGGCGGCCGGCGCGCGGCTCGACTCGGCGCCCGAGTCGACCAGGGTGGGCGAACCGCCCGCCGGTCGCGCCGTCGGCTTCCTCGGGGGCGTCGGCCTGCTGCTCGCCGCGGCGGGGGTGGTCCTGCTGTTCCGCGCGGACCTGGCCCAGCGGGACGCCGCCGAGCCGCCCTCCTCGTCCTCGTCCTCGTCCTCGTCGACCAGGGTGGTGACGGGAGGCTCCGGCAGCGTCGAGCTCGGCCCCGGCCGCTCGTTCCTCAGCGAGGGCGAACTGCGCTCCGGCATCGACTCGGTGACCCAGCACGGCGAGCGGACCACGGCGACCGACCTCGTCGTACAGGACCGCCTGCTGCTGGTGACCTTCGCCCCGGACGACGCCCCGGACGGAGCGTTCCCGCTGTCGACTCTGCCCTACGAGCGCTTCCCCGCCCTGGTCGAGGACGCGCGGAGCAGCCTCGGCGTCCACCGCCCGCAGGCCTGGAACATCACCGTCTCCCGGCTCGGCGGGGCCGTCACCGTCACGGTCGCCGTGAGCGGGCCCGAGGGCTCCGCCCTCCTGCTGGCGGACGACCGGGGCCGGGTGCTGGGGCGCACCCCGGCGCTCCCCGGCACGCCGACCACCGAACGGGCGGGGGACGGCCGATGAGCTGGAGCTGGCACGGAGTTCTGGTCCTGTGGTGCGGGGTGTTCGGCGCCTTGGCGGTGCTCGGGTACGGCCTGTCGCTCGCGGGCCTGACCAGGGCGCAGCGCACGGTCCGCGTGCTGGGGCGGATCGAGCGGGTGGACCCACCGCGGGACGGTGGCTCCGAGAAGGACGGGATCGGGGTGCTCGTCCGCTTCCGGGAGCCGTCCGGCGGCGAGGAGTTCGTCGTCACCAACGACGGCGAGTGCGGCGACGCGATCACCGCGGCCTGGGTGGGCCGGGAGGTCGGGATCCGCTACCCGCCCGGCAGGCCGCACGCGTTCCGGTTCACCGACGACGTCCGGGCGGGCCGGCGCGGGCTCGGCCGGCCGACCCTCTGGGTGTTCCTGGTCTACTGCGGCCTCGTCGCCCTCGCGGCGGTCGACTGGTCCTGGCCGTGGGCGCTGGTCGGAGCGGCCGCGCCGGTGGCCCTGCCGACCGCGTTCCACCTGCCCGGGACCAGGCGGCGAATCAGGGCCCGCCTCGCCGAGCTGTCGGCGATGACGGCGGTACCGGGCCGTGTCGTGGCCGTCCTGAAGACCGTCGAGACCGACGCGGACGGCGACGTCCGCGCCACCCGGCGGCCCGTCGTCGCCTTCACCACCCGCACCGGCACGGCCGTCACCGCCCTCTACCCCGTGAATCTGCCGAACGAGGCCGTCCGGTACGGGCAGGAGCTGACGGTCCACTACTCCCCCGGGGACCCGAGCGACTTCACCCCGGACCTCGCGGCCACCCGCGCAGCCGTCCCGGGCGACTTCGGCTGCGCGATCGCGGCGCTCGTCGTCATGACGGGCACGGCGGTCGCGGGCGGGGTGCTGCTGTGGCTCCAGCGGTGACGCGCCGACCGGACGGCCGCCGTCAGGGGTGCGCGGCGGCCCGGTCGGACTCGCTGCGCAGGACGCAGAACTCGTTGCCCTCCGGGTCCGAAAGGACGGCCCAACCAGTCCCGTCCGGTTGCCGGTGATCGCCGACGAGGGTGGCGCCGAGGGCGACCAGCCGCTCCACCTCCGCGTCGCGCGAGGTCTCCGGCCGCAGGCACAGGTGCACCCGGTTCTTGACCGTCTTCGGCTCGGGCACCTCGTTGAAGTACAGCACCAGGCCGCCCGTGAGCAGCACCTGCGTCTCCCGGTCGCCCCGCCGGCAGTCGGCCTCCAGCGGGCGGCCGGTCACCGCGCTCCAGAACCGCGCCAGCCCGTAGGCGTCCGCGCAGTCGATCGCCACGTTCTGCACCACTGAGACCATGCGGGTGAGTCTTCCCGATCTCCGGCCCGCTCGCCACCGGCGTGCGGGCGGGCCGGCCGCCCGGAGTGGGACCTCGGCCGGGCCGGCGTCCCGCTCCCCGGGTGCGCATCACCCGGCCGGCGTGGTGACCGGCCCGGGCCCGACGCCCTCCCGATCCCGCCGACCGCGGTGGGGCGGCAGCCGATCGCCCGTCATTCCGTCCTGTGGTGCCCATTCCGTCCTAGGGTGTCCGCCATGACCGACCCGCGCCCCACCTCGGCCTTCCACGCCGCCAACGCCGACCCGGCCACCACCGACCGGCTGGTCGCCGCGCTGGACGCCCAGGCCGCCGTCCCGGGTGTACGGCGGCTGCGCGCGTGGGCGCACGCCCGACTCGGCGCACGCCCCGGGGAGCAGGCGCTGGACGTCGGCGCCGGTACCGGTTCGGAGACCCAGGTGCTCGCGGCGGCGGTCGGAGGGCAGGGCCGAGCCGTCGGTATCGAACCCCACCCCGGGCTGCGCGCCGTCGCCGAGCAGCGCGCCGCCGACGCCGGCAGCCGGGCCCGCTTCCTGGACGGCGACGCGCTCGCCCTGCCCCTGCCCGACGGCGGGTTCGACGTGGTGTGGTGCGAGCGCGTCCTCCAGCACCTCACCGATCCGGCGGCGGCCGTCGCCGAGACGGCCCGTGTGCTGCGCCCGGGCGGCCGGATCGCGCTGCTGGACACCGACTGGTCCACCTTCGTGCTCCACCCGGTCGCCCCCGAGGTCCGCCCTGCGCTGGCCACCGTCGTCCGGGGCACGGCCGCCACCCCGGACGCCGGACGCAACCTCGCGGGCTGGCTGGTCGCGGCCGGGCTGTCCGTCGACCACCTCGGCGCCGACGTCCTCCTGCACGACTCCCACGCGGTCAGCCTCCCGGTGGTCCGCGGTCTCGGCGCGGCGGCCGTCGGCCGGGGCCTGATCACCGAGGAGCAGCGCGACCGGCTCTACGCCGACCTCGCCGAGGCCGCCGGGCAGGGGACGTTCCACCTGGCGGTCACGGTCTTCGCCGCGATCGCCCACCGGCCGGCGCACTGACGGACGGCCCACCGACCGACGGGGCAACCGGGCACGGCGGTCCGGCGCGGGCTCAGAGCCGGTGCAGCGCCGCCTCGCAGAGCCGGCACCGCTGCTGCTCCAGCTCCGGCGGGTACCACGGCTCGCCCGGGCGGGCGGGGCGGTAGTGGGCGTGCTCCATGGGGGCGGTGTCCAGCCCGCAGAGGGTTCGCGCCTGCGGGTCCTCCGGGACGTCCGGATCCTGGCCGGCGGCGTGCACCGCGACCACGCCCGGCCCGACGCCCTCGGCGCCGAGGGCCTGGTCCGGGCCCAGTTCGAAGAGGACGACGATCGAAGCCACGGTCCCACCGTGCTGGGCGGCGGCCGCCCCCGCATTTCGATCTTCACCCGGCCGGGGCCTCCCGGCCCCGGGATCGTCACGTCGTGCACCTGCCAAAAGAGGGGCCGGATGCTCCAAGATGACACCGCACCCCCCCGAACGACCGACGCACCGACCGAAGCACCGACCGGCCCGAACGACCGAAGGACCGACCGCACGACCGCACGACCCACACCGGACGACCGGACGAACCCCGAGGAGCCGCACCATGGGCATCGCACGTCGTGACCTTCTCACGTGGGGCGCGGGAGCAGGCGCCGCCGCGCTCACCGCCGGCCTCCCTCTGCCCCGCACCGCCCTCGCAGCCACCGCAGCCACCGCAGCCACCACCCCGCGCGGCCTGCCGACCGACAGCTGGATGGCCCGCCTCGACGGCGGCCTGTCCCTGCTCGACCTCACCGTCCCCGGCACCCACGACTCCTGCTGCCAGAACCCCGCCTACGGCACCGAGTGGTCCCACACCCAGAACTGGGGCCTGCCCCAGCAGTTGGCCGAGGGCGTCCGCTTCCTCGACATCCGCTGCAACGGCCTCCAGGGCGCGCCCGACGAGCTCGGGATCTACCACTCCGACGCCTACCAGCACATCCGCCTCCAGGACGTGCTCGACCAGTGCCGGGCCTTCCTCCGCTCACAGCCCGGCGAGACCGTCCTGATGCGCCTGCGCAACGAGCGCTCCGGCGGCCAGTCGCTGGACGACGCCGAGTTCATGCGGCGGGTCAACCACTACCTCGACGGGCTGGGCTACCGCGGCCTGTTCCACCTCTACGGGTGGCCGACCCTCGCGACCGCCCGGGGAAAGGTCGTCCTGATCGCCGACTTCGCCAACCCGTGGGGACTGATCGACTGGTCCAGCGGCGAGAACGGCTACTTCGACACCCAGGACCTCTGGCAGACCGGCGGCCTCGACCCCCTCGGCACGAAGGGGCAGCGCATCGTCGCCCAGTTCGACGAGGCCTTCGCCAACCCGTCCTACCCGAAGATGTTCGTCAACTTCCTCTCCTACGCCGGTGGTTACTGGCCCAAGACCAGCTCGCAGTCCCTGATGGACCGCACGGTCTACCCGTACCTGAGCGCCCGCACCCAGCAGCGCGCCCGGTTCGGCATCGTGCCGATGGACTTCCCCGACTTCCACGTCAACGTGCTGCAGATGCTGATCGACAAGAACGTCGTCCCGTAGGACGGCCCGAGCCCGCCTCCGCATCGGCCCGGGGATGTAAACCCACGGACCGATGCGGGGTGACGGTTGATCAATCCACGGACCGATGCCCGCCGTACACCCCGCGTGACAGCGTTCCGCACATGGACACCACGCCACCGGGCACCCCGTCTCCGGGCAGCACCCGGACCGCCCGTCCCACCGGACCGACCCGCCGCCGCATGCTGGGCTCCGCGCTCGCGCTCGGCGCCGTCGCGCCGCTGGGCCTCGCCCGCGCCGCCTCGGCCACCCCCGTTCCCGCCCCCTCCACCGTCGGCACCCCGACGGCCGCCCCCGCACGGCTCACCCTGCCCGCGCCCACCGGCCCCTTCCCGGTGGGCATGGTGCCCCTGCACCTGCGCGACGAGTCCCGGCTCGACCCGAACGCCCGGCCCGGGCGGTTCCGCGAGCTGATGGCCACCGTCTGGTACCCGGCCCGCACCGCCGACGCCGACGCGTACCCGCTGGCCCCCTGGATGACGGAGGGCGCCCTGAGGGCGTTCCTCGACGACGCCGGCTTCCCGCTGCCCCCCGCGCTCGGCCCGCTCACCGCCGGCCACCAGGGCGCACCCGTCCACCGGGCCGGCCGGCCCCTGCCCGTCGTCCTCTACTCGCACGGCGCGGGCAGCCACCGCGGCGACCACACCATCGTCTGCCAGGAGCTGGCCAGCCACGGCTTCGCCGTCGTCACCGTCGACCACACCCACGACGGCGTCACGGAGTTCCCGGACGGGACGGTCGTCACCCGCGACGGCGTCGCCCCGGGCCTCTACCCCCGGGACTACGCCGCCGACCTGCTCTTCCTGCTCGACCAGGTCGTCGGCCTCGCCAACGGCCGCAACCCGGACGTCGACGGCCGCACCCTGCCGGCCGGCCTGCTCGGCGGCCTGGACGCCCGGAACATCGGCGCCTTCGGCTGGTCCAAGGGGGGCACCGCCGTCGGCCTCGCCATGGCCGCCGACCAGCGCATCCGCGCCGGGCTCACGCTGGACGGGCGGATGGAGTCGAACCCCGCCGTCACCGCCGACATCGACCGTCCGTTCATGATGATGACCGCCGTCTACACCCGGGCCGCCAGCCCGTACGTCGAGGCCTTCTGGGGCCACCTGCGCGGCTGGCGCCTCGACGTCCAGGCCACCGGCGCCGTGCACTCCTCGTACGGCGACAACATGACGCTGGTCCCCCAGGCGGGCCGGCTGCTCGGCCTGACCGAGCAGCAGATCCGGTCCCAGGTCGGCACCCTCGACCCCGACCGCGGCGTCCTCGTCCAACAGGCCTACCCGCGCGCCTTCTTCGACCTCCACCTGCGCGGCCGCCACTGCGGCGACCTGCTCGACGGCCCCTCCGCCGCCTTCCCCGAGGTCGTCTACCACCCGTAGCGGCCCACCCGTACGGCGGGCGGCCCCCACGGGGGTGCGGCCGCCCGCCCCTGCCCTCACACGTCCCGACGCTCATCCGACCGTCCGATCAGCACCGCACCGGATCGGCGACCTTCTCCATGTCGAGCGTCACCCGGTCCTCGGCCGGCTCACCGCCCCGCCGGACCACCACCCGGTACTCGCCCTGGAGGCCTCGCGGCGCCACCACCGTGTAGACGGTGCGGGGCACGCCCTCGACGTCGAGCGAGTACACCTTCCGCACCGGAAGGCTCCGCCCGGCACGTGAGCCGATCGACGGTCTCCCCGCTGGACACCAGCCGGGCCGACCACTGCCCCTCGTACAGGCCGGCACCGGTGAAGGTTCCGACCCCGGGGTCGGGCCGACACGCTGTACTCGAAGTCACTCGGGCGCGCGAAGTCGTCCGAGGCAACGTCCGTCCCCGCTGCACCGAGGATCACCGAGTTGGGTTGCGCTTCCGGAGCGCCCGCGTTCGCCGCTCGGGGCTTCTCATCCGTCTTCGGGTGCCCGGTGCCAGGAAGGCCTGATCCACCGTCAACTTACGGGTTCTCCGGTCGGGTTGTGCATGACCCGGCTTCGTGCGGTTGCCCACCGCGTCGCAGGTGCAGTCCCGCCAGTTCGCGCGCTTCCGCCCGACGAGCTGCGGCCCCCCGTCGAACGCTCCGTGCGTTCGGCGGGGGGCCACGGTGCCGGGGCGGCGGGCGGGGCGTCAGACGTGCTGGCCCGTCGGGGTGGCGGGGGTGGCGGCGGTGGTGCTGCCGGCCTTGGCGCCGAGGGTGCGCTCGACCTTGGCGACGGCGGTGCGGTACTGCATGGCGGCGGTCTGGGCGGAGGTGCCCTGGCGCTCGAAGTAGCCGAAGGCCATGGCCGTGTTGCCGAAGCGTTCGATGCCGACGTAGCCGTTGAGCTGGACGCCGGCCAGGGTGCCGTCGAGGTGGACGGCGGGGGCGTCCTTGCGGTCGCCGAGGGTGATCGGGGTGACGGTGAAGGTCACCTGGTCGCCGTTGCCGCCGTTGAAGGTGATGCTGTGGCAGGTCTTCAGGGCGTCGGCGGCGGTGTTGTAGTCGGCGGTCAGCCGGTCGGGCGCCTCGGCCGCGAGGGCCTGGGTGACCATCGGGTTGTCGTTCGGGCCGTCGAGCGCCACCGCGGCCTGCGGGACCTGCCGGCCGGTCTGGGTGGCGTGCATGTTGATCAGCGCGCTGAGCGCGGCGCAGCCGGTCACCGGGGACGGGTTCTCGCCGGGGCTGGGGCTCTGCGTCACCGGCGTCGCGGTGTAGCCGGGGCCGAGGTCGGCCGCGGTCAGCAGGGCCGACTGCAGTTGGTCGGAGGTGGGCAGGTCCTGGGTGGACGGGCCGGCCCCCGGGGCCGCGGCGGACGCCGGCAGGGTCGCCGGGCCCAGGGCCACCGCCACGGCGGCGGCCGCGGCGGCGAGGACGTGGACGGGCCTGGGACGGGAGATGAGCCTGGGAGAGGACATACGGGACCCCCGGTCGGGAGTTCGGGGAAGGGACGAGGCCACCAGTGTCCCACCGGGCGGCGGGGGCGGCGCGCGGACGGGGGTTCCCGCAGGTCAGGCGCCGCTTCGCCGGGCGGACGGCGGGCCGACGGCGCCCCGGCGCGTACCGGGAGCACCGGGGGCCGCCGACCGGCGCCGGCGGTGGGCTCAGAGCGCGGCGGCCAGCTCGGTGCCCTGCTTGATGGCGCGCTTGGCGTCCAGTTCGGCGGCCACGTCGGCGCCGCCGATCAGGTGCACCGCCAGGCCGCGCTCGCGCAGCGCCTCGTACAGCTCGCGGCGCGGCTCCTGGCCGGTGCAGAGCACGACGGTGTCCACCGGCAGCAGTCGGGGCTCGCCGTCCACCGTGAGGTGCAGGCCGGCGTCGTCGATCCGCTCGTAGGTGACGCCGGGGACCATCGCCACGCCGCGGTGCTTGAGCTCGGTGCGGTGGATCCAGCCGGTGGTCTTGCCGAGGCCGGCGCCGACCTTGCCGGCTTTGCGCTGGAGCAGGTGGACGCTGCGCGGGGGCTTCGGCCGCTGCGGGGCGCGCAGGCCGCCGCGCTCGCGGTACTCCGGATCGATGCCCCACCGCGCCTGGAAGGCCCACGGGTCGAGGGCGGCCTCGTCGCCCGGGTCGGTGAGGAAGGCGGCCACGTCGAAGCCGATGCCGCCCGCGCCGAGGATGGCGACCCGCTCGCCGACCGGCGCGCCGTCGCGCAGCACGTCGAGGTAGCCGAGCACGCTGGGGTGGTCGACTCCCTGGATGTCGGCGGGAGTTCGCGGCGTGACGCCGGTGGCGAGGACGATCTCGTCGTGGCCCTGCTCGGCCAGCTGCTCGGCGGTGACGGTGCTGCCGAGCCGCAGCGTCACCCCCGTCTCGGCCAGCCGGGTGCGGAAGTAGCGCAGCGTCTCGCCGAACTCCTCCTTGCCGGGGATGCGCCGGGCGGTGTTCAGCTGCCCGCCGATCTCCTGCGCCGCGTCGTACAGGGTGACGTCGTGGCCGCGCTCGGCGGCGGAGACGGCGCAGGCGAGGCCGGCCGGGCCCGCCCCGACGACGCCGATCCGCTTGCGCACCCTGGTCGGGCCGAGGACGAGCTCGGTCTCGTGGCACGCGTGCGGGTTGACCAGGCAGGAGGTGATCCGGAGGTTGAAGGTGTGGTCGAGGCAGGCCTGGTTGCAGCCGATGCAGGTGTTGATGGCCTCGGCGCGGCCGGCCGCCGCCTTGGCGACGAAGTCGGGGTCGGCGAGCAGCGGGCGGGCCATCGAGACCAGGTCGGCGCTGCCCTCGGCGAGCAGCCGCTCGGCGGTCTCGGGGGTGTTGATGCGGTTGGTGGTGACGAGCGGGATGCCGACCTCGCCCATCACCTTCTTCGTCACCCAGGCGAAGGCGCCGCGCGGCACCGAGGTGGCGATGGTCGGGATGCGGGCCTCGTGCCAGCCGATGCCGCTGTTGATGATGGTCGCCCCGGCGGCCTCGACGGCCCGGGCGAGCTGCACGACCTCGTCGAGGGTGGAGCCGCCGGGCACCAGGTCGAGCATGGACAGCCGGTAGACGATGATGAAGTCCTCGCCGACCCGTTCGCGGACCCGGCGGACGATCTCCACCGGGAAGCGCATCCGCCGCTCGTACGGGCCGCCCCACTCGTCCTCGCGGTGGTTGGTCGCGGCGACGACGAACTCGTTGACCAGGTAGCCCTCGGAGCCCATGATCTCGACGCCGTCGTACCCGGCGCGGCGGGCGAGGGCGGCGCAGCGGGTGAAGTCCTCGACGGTCTGCTCGACCTGCTCGGCGGTGAGCGCACGGGGCGTGAAGGGGCTGATCGGGGCCTGGAGCGCACTGGGGGCGACCAGGTCGCGGTGGTAGGCGTAGCGGCCGAAGTGCAGGATCTGCAGGGCGATCCGGCCGCCGGCGGCGTGCACCGCGTCGGTGACCACGCGGTGCCGGTCGGCCTCCTCCTCGGTGGTCAGCATCGCGCCGCCCTCCCAGGGGCGCCCGGCCTCGTTGGGGGCGATGCCGCCGGTGACGATCAGGCCGACGCCGCCGCGGGCGCGCTCGGCGTAGAAGGCGGCCATCCGCTCGAAGCCGCCGGGGGCCTCCTCCAGGCCGACGTGCATCGAGCCCATGATCACGCGGTTGGGGAGGGTGGTGAAGCCGAGGTCGAGCGGGCTGAGCAGGTGCGGGTAGCGGCTGCGGCCGGGGCGGGCGGCGCTCATCGACGTCTCCTGGGGCGCGGGCGGGGCGTTGTTACCGCAGAGTAGGGGACGGGTGGCGGAGTATGCAACAAGTTGCATAGGGGGAGTCGGGCCCTCCGCCCAGCCCTCAGGACGAACTGCCCGACCGGCCCCCTCCGGACGGGCTCCGAATGGCGCGAAACGCGCCGCCGGGCCCCGGGCACCCGCGTATCGTCGTGTCCCGGACATCGCGGCCCGCCGCCATGGCGCGACGGGCCCGCGACGCGGAGCTCGGGAGAGGAACGACCGTGCGGGGTGGCTCGGTGGCCGTGGTCGGGGGAAGCATCGCCGGGAGCGCCTTCGCCGGCGCGGCCGTCCGGCTCGGCGCGCAGCGGGTGGTGGTACTGGAGCGCAGCCCCGGCCGGCTGGAGGACCGCGGCGTGGGGCTGTGCACCCACAACGACCGCTTCGAGGAGCTGGTGCGCGCCGGGCTCCTCGACGCGGACACCCGCCGCCACCGCCTCACCGTCCGCCGGTGGGTCACCCGGGGCGGCGCCGGCGACGGCGACGGCCCGGACGGCTGCGGGCGGCTGCTCTGGGCGCAGCCCTTCCCGTTCCACTCGCACCACTGGGGCGTGCTCTGGCAGGCGCTGCGGGAACGGGCGCCCGAGCAGGTGGAGTTCCGCCTGGGTGCCACCGTGACGGCCGTCGGCAACGAGGCGGGCGGCACCGGAACCGAGCCCGGCACCGGCACCGGACCGGAGGGGCCCGGAGCGGCGGGCGCCTGGATCGAGACGGGCGGCCGCCGCGAGGCCTACGACCTGGTGATCGGCGCCGACGGCTACCGCTCGGTGGTCCGCGAGGCCGTCTGTCCGAAGGCCGAGCCCGCGTACGCCGGGTACGTGTGCTGGCGCGGCAGCTACGACTCCGCCCTGCTCGCCGAACTCCCCGGCGGCGCGGCGCCCTGGCCGCAGGAGCAGTGCATCACCGTCTGCTATCCGGGCGGTCAGGTGGTGATCTACCGCATCCCCGGGGTCGAGCCCGGCCGCACCCAGGTGAACTGGGTGTTCTACACCCCCACCCCCGGCTGGCTGCGGCTGGACGGCCCGACCAGCATCCCGGCGGGCAGCCTCGCCGCCGCCCGGCTGGACGAGCTGCGGCAGCTCGCCGAACGGCACCTGCCGCCGTACTGGGCCGCCCTCGTCGCGCTGACCCCGCGCGAACGGACCTTCCTCCAGCCGATCTACGACCTGGCGGCCCCGCGCCGCACGGCAGGGCGGCTGCTGATCTGCGGGGACGCGGCCACCGTGGTGCGCCCGCACAACACCAGCGGCGTGGTGAAGGCGGTGCAGGACGCCCACGCCTTCGAGTCGGCGGGGCGGCAGGCCGGCGCCTGGCCGGCCCTGCTGGCCGCCTACGACCGCGAACGGACGGCGGCCGGGCGGGAGTTGGTGGAGCTGGGCCGCACCCTCGGCCGGGCCCAGGTCACCGCGGCGCCGGACTGGTCACGGATGGACGAGCCGGCCATGACCGCCTGGTGGCAGCAGCAGTTCACCGGCGACGACCAGGGGTTCGGCGGCCACGCGCTCGGCCGTACCGGCTGAGCACGCGTCCGCCGAACCCCTGCCGGCTCGCCGCGGACCGTCAGACGTTGACGCCGTAGTCGGTCGCGATGCCGCGCAGGCCGGAGGCGTAACCCTGGCCGATGGCGCGGAACTTCCACTCGGCGCCGTTGCGGTACAGCTCGCCGAAGACCATCGCGGTCTCGGTCGAGGCGTCCTCGCTCAGGTCGTAGCGCGCGATCTCCTGGCCGTTGGCCTGGTTGACGATCCGGATGAACGCGTTGCGCACCTGGCCGAAGTTCTGCAGCCGGGCGTCGGCGTCGTAGATCGACACCGGGAAGACCACCTTGGCCACGTCGGCCGGGACGCGGTCCAGGTCGACCTTGATCTGCTCGTCGTCCCCGCCCCCGCCGCCGACCAGGTTGTCGCCGCTGTGCTCGACCGAACCCTCGGGGCTGCGGAGGTTGTTGAAGAAGACGAAGTGCTGGTCCGAGACCACCTTGCCCAGCGCGTTGCACAGCAGCGCGCTGGCGTCCAGGTCGTAGTCGGCGCCGGTGGTGGTGCGCACGTCCCAGCCGAGACCGACGATCACGGCGCTCAGACCGGGCGCCTCCTTGCTCAGCGAGACGTTGCCGCCCTTGGCCAGCGAAACTCCCACAATGCCCTCCTCGGATCTCTCCCTGTGGACGAATCTACAACACTGTAGAGATCACGAGAATCCGTCTGCGGGTGGGCCCTGCCCCGGATATCCCTGCGGGCCCCGGCTCCCGGTCACCGGCCGGCGTCGATCTCGATGCGCAGCGCGCCGTTCTCGGCCAAGGCCCGGCGGCCCCAGTCCAGCAGCAGCTCCAGCACCTCGCGCTCGGCGGCCGGGAGCCGGCCCCGGTCCGTCCGCTCGACCTCCCGGACCAGCGCCGCCATCGACGGCTGCCCGATCCGGCTGCTGAAGTCCTGGTCCGGCTCGTGGCGGGCCAGGGTGGGCAGGGCCCGCGCACCCAGACGGCGCAGCACGGACCGCAGCGCGCCGCCGTCCGCGCAGGCCGCCACCCGGCCGGGCAGCGGCGGCGGGCCGGCCCTGCGCCCCGTCCGCGCCTTCACGGACACCCGGTACAGCCCCAGGACGTACTCGTCCTCCGCCACCTCGACGTCCGGCCCGTACGGCCGCGGGCCGGCGCCCGTCGCACTCCCCATGCCGAGCACCCTAGCGGCCGGTCGCCCTAGACTTGCAGGGGATTGCCCTCGCCGGACTCCCCCACGCCCCAGACCCTGCGCCGGAGGTCCCGATGCGCCAGCGGTACAGCTTCCACCTCGACCAGGGCGGGCACTCGGTGACCGTCAACGTCCGGTCCGGCCGGATCACCGAGACCGAGCTGCTGGTCGACGGCAAGGAGTGCGCCTTCCACCGCGTCCACGGGCACGGCGTCTACCCGCTGACCCTCGCCGCCCGGATCGCCGAGGAGCCGCCGAAGCCGGTCGCGGTGCGGCTGGAGCGCACCGGCCGGGCCGACCACCCGCTCTCCTGCGTCCTGGAGCTGTCCGGCGCCGAGCACCCGGTGCCCGAGCGCACGGCGCGCTGAGCCCCAGCCGCGGCGTCCGCACGGCGCCGCACCGCGTCAGCCGTCCCGCCCCTCGCCCTACCCCTCCCCCGGCCCCCGCGCCAGGCTCTCCGCCACGATCTCCTCGACGGCCTCCCGGGCCCGCTCGGCGTCCTGCGCGACCAGCCCGATCCTGGTGCGGCGGTCCAGCACGTCGGCCGCGTCCAACGCGCCCTCGTGGCTGACGGCGTGGGCGATCTCGGCGCGGGTGACGTCCAGACCCTCCGCGACCGGCGTCAACCCGCCCGCCGCCGCCACCTCGTGGGCCGCGCCGCCGTGGCGGGCGAGCAGTGCGGCGGGCAGCCCGGCCGCCGGCGGGCGACTGTCCCGGTGGCCGGGGGCGCCGATCAGCGGCAGCCGGGCCGTCCAGCAGGCGCGGGCGGGCAGGCCGCGCAGCCGGACGGCGGTGTCCACCGCGTCCTCGGCCATCCGGCGGTAGGTGGTGAGCTTGCCGCCGACCACGGTGATCACCCCGTCGGGGCTCTCCAGCACCGCGTGCTCGCGCGAGATGTCGGCGGTGCTGCCGTTCCCGGTGTCGATCAGCGGGCGCAGCCCGGCGTGGGCGCCCAGCACGTCCGCCCTGGTCAGCCCGGTGGCGAGAGCGGCGTTGACGGTGTCGAGGAGGAAGCTGAGCTCGGCCTCGGTGGGCTGCGGCTCGTCCGGGATCGGCCCCGGGGCGTCCTCGTCGGTCAGGCCGATCGCGACCCGGCCGAGCTGCTGCGGCAGGGCGAAGACGAAGCGGCTGGTGGAACCGGGAACGGGCACGGTGAGCGCGGCGGTCGGGCCGCCGAGCACCCGCGCGTCCACCAGCAGGTGGGTGCCCCGGCTGGGCCGCAGCCTGATCGAGGTGTCCACCTCGCCGGCCCAGACCCCGGTGGCGTTGACCACCGCGTCGGCCCGGACGGCCAGCTCCTGGCCGGTCAGGGTGTCGACCAGCCGGGCCGAGGTGCCGGTGACCCGCTCGGCGCGCACCCTGGTCAGCACCCTCGCCCCGTACTGCGCGGCGGTCCGGGCCAGCGCCACCACCAGGCGGGCGTCGTCCACGAGCTGCCCGTCGTGGGCGACCAGCGCGCCGCGCAGCCCGTCGGTCCGCACGCCCGGCACCAGCCGGCGGGTCCGCCCGGCGTCGATCCGGCGCACCCGGGGCAGCAGCGCGCCCGGGGTGCCGGCCGCCAGGCGCAGCGCGTCGCCGGCGTGGAAGCCGGCGCGGATCAGCGCGGCCTGGCCCGGGCGCAGCAGGCCCGGCAGCAGGGGGACGAGCTGGGGCAGCGCCCGGACCAGGTGCGGGGCGGTGCGGGTCATCAGCACGCCGCGCTCGACGGCGCTCTCCCGGGCCACCCCGATCCGCCCGGAGGCGAGGTAGCGCAGCCCGCCGTGCACCAGCTTGGAGCTCCAGCGGCTGGTGCCGAAGGCGAGGTCGCGGGCCTCGACCAGCACCGTGCGCAGGCCGCGCGAGGCGGCGTCCAGGGCCACCCCGGCGCCGGTGACGCCGCCGCCGATCACCAGGAGGTCGATCCGGGCGTCGTCGCCGAGCGCTTCGAGTTCCAGCCTGCGCCGGGTGGCGTCGAGCCGCCCGGTACCGGCATAGGGGCCTGCGGTGGGGGTCATGGCGCGAGGTATCCGTTCAGTGCTCTGGCCAGTTCGCGCCGCCAGGCCGCCTCGGGCAGCAGGGAGGCGACCATGCGGTGCGACTGGACGGTGGACTGGGCGATCAGCAGGACCATGGCGGCCAGTTCGAGCGGTTCGCCGGCCCGGATCGAACCGTGCGCCTGGCCCTGCCCGATGCCGGTGACCAGCGCCTCCAGCAGGCCGCGCTGGCTGGCGCCGAGCCGCTCGACGACGTACTCGAGCAGCAGGTCGGAGTCGTCGGAGCGCAGCAGCGCGCCGATCACCGGGTGGTCGCGCAGCCGGACGGCGATCTCCACCGTCCGCTCGACGAAAGCCTCCCGGTCGGGGCCGGCCGCCGCGGTGCCCTCCAGGGTGGCCAGGACCTCCCGGGTGAGCAGGGCGCCGATCACCGCCCGGACGTCCGGCCAGCGGCGGTAGACGGTCGGTCGGCTGACCCCGGCGCGGCGGGCGATCTCGGCGAGCTGGGTGCGCCGGACGCCGAGGTGGACGACGAGGTCGGCGGCGGCGTCCAGGATCGCGTCGTCGGTGGAGCGGGCCCCGGGGGTCTGGCCCGGCGTCTCGGGCTCGGCGTTACTACTTGACATGATGTGTGAAACTGTAACGCATGGCACCTGAGACGCAAGCGGGACCGGCCGGCGCCGCCCTTCCGCTCCCCCCGATGAAGTGGGACGCCTGGGGCGACCCGGCCCTGGCCAAGGAGCTGTCCGCCGACATCAAGGGACTGCTCGCCGCGGCCCTCGGCGTCACCGGTGACGCCGTGCCCGGGCCGGGTGCCGACGGGGTCGTGCTGCGGGCGTCCCGGATCTCCGCCGACGGCCTGAAGGCGCTGGCCGGCGCCGTCGGCGAGGCGCACGTGAGCACCGCCGACGCCGACCGGCTGCCGCGCGCCGGCGGCAAGTCCACCCCCGACCTGCTGCGCCGCCGCAGCCGCGAGCCGCAGGACGCGCCCGACGCCGTCGTGCTGCCCGGGACCGAGCAGGAGGTCGCGGCCGTCCTCGCGGTGTGCGCCGAACACCGCCTCGCCGTCGTCCCGTTCGGCGGCGGCACCAGTGTCGTCGGCGGCCTCGATCCCGAGCGCGGCCCCTTCGACGCCGTGGTCTCGCTCGACCTGCGCCGCTTCGACGGGCTGCTCGACCTGGACGAGACCTCCGGCGAGGCCGTCCTCGGCGCGGGCCTCACCGGCCCGGACGCGGAGGCCCTGCTCGCCGAGCGCGGCTGGGAGCTCGGCCACTACCCGCAGAGCTTCCGCTACGCCACCATCGGCGGCTTCGCGGCCACCCGCTCCTCCGGCCAGGACTCCGCCGGGTACGGGCGCTTCGACGAGATGGTGCGCGGACTGCGGGTCGTCACCCCCGCCGGGGTGCTCGACCTCGGCCGCGCCCCCGCCTCCGCCGCCGGCCCCGACCTGCGCCAGCTCTTCCTCGGCTCCGAGGGCACCCTCGGCGTGATCACCGCCGTCCGGCTGCGCGTCCACCCGCTGCCCGCCGTCAAGGCGTACGAGGCGTGGAGCTTCCCCGACTTCGCCACCGGGACGGCCGCGCTGCGCGCCGTCGAGCAGCAGGGCACCGGCCCGACGGTGATCCGGCTCTCCGACGAGGCCGAGACCATGGTCAACCTGGCCATGACCGAGCAGATCGGCGGCGCCCCCGCGGTCAGCGGCTGCCTGGCCGTCACCGTCTTCGAGGGCGGCGCCGCCCAGGTCGCCGCCCGGCAGCAGCTCACCCGCGACGCCCTGCTCGCCGCCGGCGGCACCTCGCTCGGCGAGGCTGCCGCCCGCGCCTGGGAGCACGGCCGGTTCGACGCCCCCTACCTGCGCGACTCCCTGCTCGGCGCGGGCGCGCTGTGCGAGACCCTGGAGACGGCGGCGAGCTGGAGCCGGCTGCCCGCCCTGCGCACCGCCGTCACCGAGGCGCTCACCACCGCCCTGCCCGGCTCCCTCGTGCTCTGCCACATCTCGCACGTCTACCCGACCGGCGCCTCGCTCTACTTCACCGTTGTCGCCGCCCTCGGCGAGGACCCGCTCACCTGCTGGGGCGCCGCCAAGCGCGCCGCCGGGGACGCCATCCTCGGCGCCGGCGGCACCATCAGCCACCACCACGCCGTCGGCGCCGACCACCGCCCCTGGATGACCGAGGAGGTCGGCGAGCTGGGCGTGCGCATCCTGCGCGCCGTCAAGGCCGAACTCGACCCGGCCGGCATCCTCAACCCGGGGAAGCTGATTCCGTGAACGACGTGAGAACCGTCCGCAGGGTCGCCGTTCTCACCAACCCGGCGGCGGGCATCGGCCACGCCGAGCCCGCCGCCCACCGGGCCACCGCCCGGCTGCGGGCCCTCGGCGTCCAGGTCGAACCGCACGCCGGGCGCTCCCCCGAGGACGCCGTCCGGCTCGCCCGCGCGGCGGCGGCCGACGGCGTGGACGCGGTGGCCGTGGTCGGCGGCGACGGCATGGTCAACCTCGCCCTCCAGGCCCTCGCCGGCACGCCCGTCCCGCTCGGCGTGGTCCCCGCGGGCACCGGCAACGACCACGCCCGCGCGTACGGGCTGCCGCTCGGCGCCCCCGAGGCCGCCGCCGACGTCATCGCCGCCGGGCGCACCCGCGGCGTCGACCTCGGCCGGATCACCGGCCCGGACGGGGCCGTCCGCTGGTACGGCTCCGTCCTCGCCACCGGCTTCGACTCGCTCGTCAGCGACCGCGCCAACCGGCTGCGCTGGCCGCACGGCCGGATGCGCTACAACCTCGCCATCCTCGCCGAGTTCGCCAACCTGCGCCCGCTGCCGTTCCGCCTCACCCTCGCCGACGGCACCGTCATCGAGCGCGACCTCACCCTGGCCGCCGTCGGCAACACCCGCAGCTACGGCGGCGGCATGCCGATGTGCCCCGCCGCCCTGCCCGACGACGGGCTGCTCGACGTCACCCTCGTCGACGCCATGCCCCGGCTGCGCGTCGCCCGCTTCTTCCCGGCCCTCCTCAAGGGCACCCACACCGCCCGCCCGGAGGTCACCACGCTGCGCACCGCGTCGCTGCGCATCGAGTCCCCCGGCATCACCGCCTACGCCGACGGGGAGTTCATCGCCCCGCTCCCGGTGGAGGTCTCGGTGGCCGAGGGCGCCCTGCGGCTGCTGGTGCCGTGAACGGGCGGCGCGCCGCGGGCCGCCGGGGGGCGGGGGGCAGCGGGGGGCGGCGGAAAACCGGGTGCCCCGAGGGCAGGGGGCCGGGTAGCCTGCGAAGCGTGTCGAGCCCTGAGGCATCCAGGGCGGGGGCTTTCGGTCACGCGCCGTCAGCCCCCTGAAACCCGGATGCACTGAACCACCGAGGTCCGAGCGAGCGCCGCGCCTGCGCCGCCCGGGGGTTGAGCGTGCGGTGACGAGACGTCCCCTCCTCGTTCGCGCCCTTTCCCTCGGAGCCCTCGATGCCCCTGCCCCTCTATCTGCTCGCCCTGGCCGTGTTCGCCATGGGCACCTCGGAGTTCATGCTCGCCGGGCTGCTGCCCGGCCTCGCCGCCGACCTCGGCGTCACCGTCGGCACGGCCGGCGGGCTCACCTCGGCCTTCGCGGTCGGGATGGTGGTCGGCGCCCCGCTGACGGCCGGGCTCGTCCGCGGCCGGCCGGGGCGCGGCAGCCTGCTCGGGTTCGTGCTGGCGTTCGCGGCGGCGCACGCCGTCGGGGCGGCCACCGGGAGCTTCCCGGTGCTGCTCGCCACCAGGGTGGTCGCCGCGCTCGCCGACGCCGGGTTCCTGGCCGTGGCGCTGAGCACCGCCGCCGCGCTCGTCCCGGCCGACCGCAAGGGGCGGGCGCTCGCCGTGCTGCTGTCCGGGACGACGGTGGCGACGGTGGCCGGCGTCCCGGGCGGGGCGGTGCTGGGCGCGCTGTTCGGCTGGCGCGCCGCGTTCTGGGCCGTCGCGCTGCTCTGCCTGCCGGCCGCCGTCGGCATCGCCAGGGGCCTGCCGCCGCTCTCCCCGGCGGCCGACCGGTCCGCGGCGCCGGCCCTGCGGGCGGAGCTCGCCGCACTGCGCCGGCCGCCGCTGCTGCGCGCGATGCTGATCGCCGCGCTGGTGAACGCCGCGACCTTCGGCGGATTCACCTTCCTCGCCCCGGTGGTGACCGGCCGCGCCGGGCTGGGCGCGCTGTGGGTGCCGGCGGCGCTGGTGCTGTTCGGCGCCGGCTCGTTCCTCGGCGTCAGCGTCGCCGGGCGGCTCGCGGACCGGCACCCCGGCCGGGTCCTCGCCGTCGGCGGCCCGCTGCTGCTGGCGGGCTGGCCCGCGCTCGCCGTCGTCGCGGGCGCTCCGGGCGCGCTGCTGCCGCTGGTGTTCCTGCTGGGCGCGCTGTCCTTCGCCGTCGGCGGCACGCTGATCACCCGGGTGCTGTACGAGGCGGCCGGCGCTCCCGCCCTGGGCGGCGCCTACGCGACCGCCGCGCTCAACCTGGGCGCGACCGCCGGCCCGCTGCTCGCCGCCGCCACCCTCGGCACGGCGGCCGGAGACCTCGGGCCGTTCTGGGCCGGCGGCCTGCTGGTCGCCGCCGCCCTGCTGGTCGCGGCGGCGGGGCAGGCGGCAGGCCGACGGTAGGTGACGACCCATCGGGTCACCACGACCCGCTTCGGCAGACCTTCGCTCCGAGGTGCGGCCGGCGGGCTCGGGGGCTGCTCAGGTCGGGCCGCTCCCTGCGCCCACGGCCTGGCGGGGCGGGCGCGCGCGTGGCTGACGCAGCATCACCACCCGCTCCGCCCGGAGCCGTCGGACCGTCAAGTGGTCCCCGGGCACCCCACTGGGGCCCGTCACCCGCACCCGAAGGGAGGGGGCGCGCCCGGACCGTCCCGAGCGCGCCCCCTCCCCGACCGGCCCGCTACTGGCGCGCCGCTCCCAGCGCGGCCGGCCGGGTCCGCAGCAGCGCCCGGACGGGCACCCCGGTCGCACCGAGGCAGAGCAGGACGGCTCCGGCGGCCAGCGGCAGGGCGAGCGTCGCCGGGACGTAGGGGGCGGAGTCGGCCACGCCCCGGGCGACCGGCACCAGGGTGACCGCGGCGATCGCCGAGCCGACCGCCAGCCCGGTGGCGGCCACCAGCAGCGCCTCCCAGCGCATCATGCCGCGCACCTGGCGCCGGGTGGTGCCGGCCAGCCGCAGCAGGGCGACCTCGCGGCGCCGGTCCAGCACCGTCATCACCAGCGTGTTGGCGGCGCTGACGGCGGCGAACCCGCCGAGCACGGCGGCCATCACGGTGTTGGCCCAGCCGTTGAGCTCCAGGTCGCGGTCGGCCTGGGCGGCGAACCCGGCCCGGTCGGTGACGGCCGTCCCGGCCGTCCCGCCCAGGGCGGCGGCCACCGCCGCGTGGTCGGCGCCCGGCGCGTCGGCGACCAGCACCTGGCTGTCGTACCCGGTGGTGACGTGCCCGGCCACCGCGGCCCGGGGCAGCAGCGCCTGGCCGACCCCGAGCCCGCGGTCGTACACCGCGACGACGGCGGGCCGGGCGGCGGTGCCGTCGCCGAGCCAGAGCGGGACGCGGTCGCCGACCCGGGCGCCGAACGCGTCGGCCAGGGTGGTGCTCAGCGCGATGGTGTCGGGCCCGCGGCCGAGGTCGGCGAGCGAGCCGCTGCGCACGCCCAGGTCGAGCACCTTCGGCAGCCGGGCCGGGTCGCCGTCGACGCCGAGCGCCGGGGCGGTGCCCAGCTGGCCGCCGTCGCGGTAGACGAGGCCGGTGCGCAGCACGCCGACGGCGGTGTCCACGCCGGGCAGCCGGGCGGCCCGCTCGGCCGTCCCGGCCGGCAGGCCGGGGCCGGTGGCGCCGACCACGTGGTCGGCGGTGACGCCGGCCCGGACGTTCTCGCCGCCGGCGTGGCGCACGGTGCTCTGGAGCACCAGCAGGGTGCCGCAGAAGGCGGTGACCAGCACGATCGGGGTGATCGCGGAGGCCAGCCGGCGGGCGTTGGCGCGGGTGTTGTCGGCGGCCAGCGAGCCGGGTGCGCCGCCGGCCCGCAGCGGGGCGCCGAGCAGCACGGCGGCGGCCCGGGCCAGCCAGGGGCCGAGCAGGGCGACGGCCAGCATGAGGCACATCACCACGCCGAGCGCGGTCTGGGCGGCCTTGCTGCCGTCCAGGGAGGTCGCGACGCCGGCCGCCACCGCGCCGCCGACGGCGAACAGCAGTCCGAGGACGGTGCGCACCCGGCCCGGGCGGGGCGGTTCGACGGCGGCCTCGCCGAGTGCCTGGGCGGCGCGCATCCGGGACGGCCGGCGGGCGGCCAGGAAGCCGGCGGTGAGCGCGGCGAGGGTGCAGGCAAGGACGGCGGCGAGCGCCGGCAGCGGGCCGACGTCCAGCCGGACGTCCGCCGGGACGGCGCCGCGCTCGACCAGCTGGCCGAACCACCAGCGGGCGAGGGCGAGTCCGGGCAGCACGCCGAGCGCCGCGGCGAGCGGCGCGACCAGCGCCGCCTCGGCGGCGATGGTGCGGCGGATCTGGCGCGGGGTGGCCCCGATGGCGCGCAGCAGGGCGAACTCGCGGGCCCGCTGGCCGGTGGCGAGGGCGACGGTGCTCATCACCACGAAGACGGCGGTCATGGTGGCGTAGCCGCCGAAGGTGCCGCCGAGCGCCGTCAGCAGGCTGCGGGCCTCGCCGAGGGCGGGGTGCTCGACGGCGCCCCGGTCGTCGCCGGTGAAGGTCCGGGCGTCGCCGCCGACGGCCTGGCGGACCTGGGCGGCGAGCGCGGCGGTGCCCACGCCCTCGCGGGGCTGCACGGCGACGGCGTCGATCCGGCCCGGGTGGCCGGAGAGGCGGTCGGCGGTGGCGTCGGCGAACCAGGCGGTGGGGCCGGCCTGCTGGGCGGCGGCCAGGCCGGAGACCCGGTAGTCCGCGGTGCCGCCGGGCGCGGTGAGCGTGAGCTTCGCGCCGGGCGCGAGGTTGGCGGCACGCGCGGTGTCGGCGTCCAGCACCACCTCGTTCGCGCCGGGGGCGCGGCCCTCGACCAGCCGGTCGCCCGGCCCGGCGATGCCGAGCGCGGCGAAGCCCCGGCCGGTCAGGGCGGGCACCGGGCCCGCGGCGGGCAGCGGGAAGGCGGTGTCCGGCCGGGCGGCCGCGACGCCGGGCAGCACGGCCAGCCGGCCGGCCAGCGCGGCGTCCGTCCGGGCCCGCTCCGGGGTGGTCTGCTCCACCGTCTCGGTGTCCTCGCCGACCTTCTGCCGCACCGTCACCGCCTGGTCGGCCGCGACCACCACCGGGGCGGCGGCGTACCGGACGGGTTCGAGGCGGG
The DNA here is from genome assembly GCF_044391605.1 of Kitasatospora sp. NPDC018619. Taxonomy (NCBI): domain Bacteria; kingdom Bacillati; phylum Actinomycetota; class Actinomycetes; order Kitasatosporales; family Streptomycetaceae; genus Kitasatospora; species Kitasatospora sp. NPDC018619. Next base: position 125,908 of record NZ_JBISAI010000001.1, on the reverse strand, counting down.
CGGTCAGGCCGGTCTGCAGCAGCACGCCGCAGGCCGTGACCACGGCGGCGCCCAGCACCAGGGCGACCAGGGTGCCCACGAAGGACGCGGGCCTGAAGCGCACCGAGGAGCGCGCGAGTCCGTTCGTCATGCCGCCGCTCCGACCGGCCCGGCGGTCAGCGCGACCATGCGCTCCGCGACGGCCTGCGGGCTCGGGTGCGGCAGTTCGTCCACGAGCGCGCCGCCGGCCAGGAACAGCGCCCGGTCGGCGAAGGAGGCCGCCACCGGGTCGTGGGTCACCATCACCACCGTCGCCCCGAGGGTGTCCACGGCCCGGCGCAGCAGGGCCAGCACCTCGTGCGCGGTCCGGGTGTCCAGGGCGCCGGTCGGCTCGTCGGCGAAGACCACGTCCGGGCGGGTGATCAGCGCGCGGGCGATCGCCACCCGCTGCTGCTGGCCGCCGGAGAGCTGGCCGGGGCGCCGCCCGGCGTGCTCGCCGAGGCCCACCCGTGCCAGCAGGTCCCGGGCCCGGGCGCGGTCCTGGCGCTCCCCGGCGAGGCGCTGCGGCAGCAGCACGTTCTGCTCGACGGTCAGCGAGGGCAGCAGGTTGAAGGCCTGGAAGACGAAGCCGATCCGGCTGCGGCGCAGCTCGGTGAGCCGGTTCTCGCTCAGCGCGGTGATGTCCTCGCCGCCGAGCCGGACCTGGCCGGCGTCCGGGCGGTCCAGCCCGGCCGCGCACTGGAGGAAGGTGGACTTGCCGGAGCCGGAGGGGCCCATCACCGCCGTGAAGGTGCCGTGGTCGAGCGCCAGGTCGATCCCGCGCAGCGCGTGCACCGCCGCCTCGCCGCGCCCGTAGGTCCGGCGCACCCCGCGCAGCTCGATCGCGGGGGCCGTCCGCGGGGCGGGGGCGTACGGGCCATACGGGTCCGTCCCCGACTCCTCGGTCCTGCGGCGGTCTTGGCGGCGTGCCATGGGGGGCCTTCCTTCGGTTCTGCGTCGTCCGTGCTCAACGCGCTCCAACCTAGGCAGGACGGGCTCCGCGGACCATGGAGGTCTCCGGCGGACCGGGGGTGGGGTTATCCCCCCACCGTCTCGCCGGGAATCCCCAGGTAGGCGGCCCGCAGCCGGGCCAGCGCCGGGTGCGCGGGGTCGAAGGCGGTGCCGTCCACGGCCGCCAGCGGGCGCACCCCGACGCCCGCGTTCACCGCGAAGGCGGCGGTGAAGCGGCCCAGCCCGGCGGCGGGCAGCACCTCGCGGGACTGCGGCCCCCGGTAGGCGGCCGACAGCAGCGCCTCGGTCACCCCGGGCAGGCTCGGGCCCTGCGGCCAGACCAGCGCGTCGCCGGCCAGGAAGCCGACGTTCCAGGTCGCCCCCTCGACCACCCGCCCGTCCTCGCCGACCAGCAGCACGTCGTCGTAGCCGGCCAGTTGGGCCTGCCGGCGGTGGTGCACCAGGCCGAACAGGCCGACGTGCTTGACCTCGGGCAGCTCCCGCCGGTAGGCCGCGGTGCGGACCCGCAGCGGGGCGGGCGCGGCGGAGGCGGCCGGGCGGGTGGTCACCAGCAGCGCGGGCGCCGCCGGGGCGGCGGGGCGCTCCAGGCCGAGCGCCGGGTCGTACACCGTCACCCGGACGACCACCGGGGCACCGTCGGCGGGCAGCACCGCGGCGATCCGCTCCCGCACCGCGGCCCGGTCCAGCTCGGCGCCGAACAGCACCCGGCAGTCCCGGACCAGCCGGTCCAGGTGCAGCGCCAGGCCGCGCACCCGGCCCGCCTCGGCGCGCAGGGTGGTGAAGTGCCCGTAGTTGAGCAGCCCCAGCGCGGCCAGCCGTGCCGGGTCGGCGGGGGCGCCGTCGATCTCGATCTCAGCCATCCCCCGAGTCTGCCAGCTGCGGGGAGGCCGGCTGCGCCTGCTCCGGCAACGGCACCGGGCGGTACGGGCTCGCCACCGGGCGGCCCGCCGTGCGCGCCGCGCGTTCGAACTCCTCGATCCGGTAGGCCAGGCCCTCCGGCTCCCCGGCGTCCGACCAGCGCCAGGCCTCCGCCCACCACTGCGGGCCGCGCACCAGCGGGCGGCCCGCCAGCGCCAGGTGCAGGGCCAGCGTGGAGCGGGCGTACGCGTGCACCCAGCCGTCACAGCCCCGGTACTCCGCCGTCTCGTCCAGCCGCAGCCAGCGGCCCTCCTGCCCGGCGGCCAGTATCGGCACCCAGCCGTGCAGCCGGTCGGCGACCAGCAGGAGCAGCCGGCCGTCCTCCTCGCGCACCCGGTGGGCGGGGAGCTGGGGCATCCGGGCGAAGGCCAGCGAGCGCTTCCAGCCCACCACCCACAGGCCCCGGCGCAGGTAGTAGCGGACGGCCGGCTGCCAGCTCCAGTGCGCCTCCAGCCGGAACCCCGGCAGGCCCTCGGCGGTGGCCGCCGCGTACACGGCGTCCAGCGCGGCGGCGGCCAGGCCCCGCCCGCGCGCGGCCGGGGCCACGTAGAGGGAGGAGACGGCGAGCTGGCTCGGGCCCTTGGTCCAGTTGTCCACCGCGACGGTGCCCACCACGGCGCCGTCGTCGTTCCGGATCCAGTAGCGCCGCCGGTACAGCTCGCCGCCCGGCCACTCGCGCCCGCTCTCGCCCAGCCGTTCGCGCCATCCGCGCTCGGCCGGCGGCGCCAGCCCGTCCGGGTCCACCAGCTCGCCCAGCTCGCCCTCCACCAGGGACGCCAAGTCCCAGAGCGCGAACCGCCGTTCCTCCCCCGCAGCGGCCGCCCGCAGCCGCGGCCCCGCCGCCAGCCGGTCCTGCGCCCGCTCCACCGCCGCATCCCACGACCTCAGCACAGGGCGAGGATAGCGGTGCGGCGGGGACGATCAGTAATCCGCCCGCCACCGAACGTCAGCCCGGCAGGCGGCTCCTCCCGCCCGCGCCCGAGCCGCGCGCCGGGGCCGCCGTCGGGCGGGGTGGGGGAAACCCGACCACGGGACTCGACCTGGCCGTGATGACCCGGCCGGCCTGCGGCGATGCAATGAGGGGGCGGCGCAAGGGGCGTGGTGGCGGTGCCGCCCGCCCCCGCCCGGCCCTCCCTTCCTCTTCCTCCCCGACCCGCCTTCCGAAAGGCCTGCCATGGGCACCACCCTCGTCGTCACCAACGACTTCCCGCCGCGCCAGGGCGGCATCGAGACCTTCGTCCGGGCCATGGCCGACCGCGTCCCCGGCCACGACGTCGTGGTCTACACCTCGACCGAACCGGGCGCCGGGCGCCATGACGCCGCTCTGCCCTACCCGGTGCTCCGCGACCGCGCCCGCACCCTGCTGCCGACCCCGCGGGTGACCCGCCGGGCCGCCGAGCTGGCCCGCGCCCACGGCTGCGACCGGGTCTGGTTCGGCGCCGCGGCCCCGCTCGCCGCGATGGCGCCCGGCCTGCGGCGGCTGGCCCCGGGCATCCGCCGCACCGTCGCCACCACGCACGGCCACGAGATCTGGTGGGCCCGCACCCCGGGCGCCCGCGCCCTGCTGCGCCGGATCGGCCGCGGCACCGACGTCGTCACCTACCTCGGCGGCTACACCCGCGCCCGGATCGCCCCCGCGCTCGGGCCGGACGCCCGGCTGGCGCGGCTGGTGCCGGGGGTCGACCCGGCGCTCTTCCGGCCGGCCGGCGACGCCGGGGGCCCGGCCGGCGCCCCGGTGGTGCTGTGCGTGGCCCGGCTGGTCCCGCGCAAGGGCCAGGACGTGCTGATCCGCGCGCTGCCCGCGATCCGCCGGGCCGTGCCCGGGACGACCCTGGTGCTGGTCGGCCGGGGCCCGGACGAGGACCGGCTGCGGGGCCTCGCCCACCGCCTGACCGAGCCGGGCAGCGTGGTGTTCACCGGCGGCCTGGACCACGCCGGGACGGCCGCCCACTACGCCGCGGCGGACGTCTTCGCGATGCCCTGCCGCACCCGCCGGCTGGGCCTGGAGGCCGAGGGCCTCGGGATCGTCTTCCTGGAGGCGGCCGCGGCCGGCCTGCCGGTGGTGGCCGGCCGCTCCGGCGGAGCCCCGGACACCGTCCTGGACGGAGTCACCGGGACGGTCGTCGACGGCCGCTCGCTCGCCGGGGTGGCCTCGGCCCTGACCGGGATCCTGCTCGCCCCGGCCGCCGAGCGCGCCCGGATGGGGGCGGCGGGGCGGCGCTGGGCCGAGGAGCACTGGAGCTGGGAGGCCTCGGCGCGGCGGCTCACCGACCTGCTCGACCCGGCGGTGCCCCTGCCGGGCGGGGCCGCCCCGGTGCCGTCGGGCGCTGCGGCCGGCCCGGTCACTCCGGCTGCCCCCGCAGGCGCCTGACCAGCCGCGCGATCGCGGGCGCCCCGCCGTTGGCCCGCACCGCCGTCACCCAGTTGCGCGCCTGGCCCGGCAGGTCCTCCCGGCTCGGGCAGGAGAAGCTGAACAGCCAGACGTGGGCGGACAGGTCGCGCTCCGGCAGCAGCCGCCACTCCTCGCCTCCGGCCGCCGCCAGCACCTCCTGGCAGGCCGTCAGCGCCGTGTCCCCGTCGCCCGCCCACTCCTGCCGCAGCCACAGCAGGAAGTTGGCCTGGGCGGTCGTGGTGTCGTCCTTGGTCGCCTCGCCCTTGAGCAGTCGGTTGACGATCGCGCTCTGCGGTTCCGGTGTCCTCGCCATGCCGCCATCGTTCCGGCACCGCGACCGCCCTGACAAGGGGGTCGGCCCGCGCGGGCCGACCGCCCCGGTCACTGCCCGCGCAGGTGCGCCAGCACCGCGAGCACCCGCCGGTTGCCCTCCGTCGGGTCCAGGTCCAGCTTCATGAAGATGTTCCCGCAGTGCTTCACCACCGAGGCCTCGGTGATGCCCAGCCGGGCCGCCACGGCCTGGTTGTTGAGGCCCTCGGCCATCAGCCCGAGCACCTCGCGCTCGCGCGGGGTGAGGCGGGCCAGCGGGCGGTCGGCGGACCGGCCGCGCAACAGCACCCGGACCACCTCCGGGTCGATCACCGTCTCCCCGTCGGCGACCCTCCGCAGCGCGTCCAGGAAGTCCGCGACGTCCCCGACCCGGTCCTTCAACAGGTAGCCCAGACCGGCCGGTTGGGCTCCGGCGGCGGCCAGCAGCCGGGTCGCGTACGGGGTGGCCACGTACTGGGAGAGCACCAGGACGGGCAGGCCCGGGTGGCGCTCGCGCAGGGCGAGGGCCGCGCGCAGGCCCTCGTCGGTGTAATCGGGGGGCATCCGCACGTCGGTGACCACGATGTCCGGCCGGTCGGCGTCGACGGCCGCGGCCAGCGCCCCGGCATCGCCCACCGCGGCGGTTACCCGGTGGCCGCCGAGGGCCAGCAGTTCGACCAGTCCGGCGCGCAGCAGCACCGCGTCCTCGGCGATCACGACCCGGAGCACGGCACCTCCACCCGCAGCGTCGTCGGGCCGCCCGTCGGGCTCGTCACCATCAGTCGTCCTCCCAGCAGTGCCACCCGGTCGGCCAGGCCCGCCAGTCCGGCCCCGGCGGCCGGGTCCGCCCCGCCGCGGCCGTCGTCGGTCACCTGGACGACCAGCCGGCCGCGCGCGACCCGCCCGTGGACGGTGATCGCGGTGGCCCCGCTGTGCTTGGCGGCGTTGGTGAGCGCCTCGGTGACGGTGAAGTAGGCGGTGGTCTCCACGGCGGGGTGCAGCCGCCCCGGGAGCTCGATGTCGGTGGCCACCGGGATCGGGTGGCGCTGCGCGACCTCGTCGACGGCGGCGGCGAGCCCGTGGTCGGTGAGCACCTGCGGGTGGATGCCGCGCACCAGCCCGCGCAGCTGCTCCAGCGCCTGCCGGGCCTCGCCGCGCGCCCGGGTGACGAGTGCGGCGGCCCGGCCCCCGCGGTCGCGCAGCTCGTACTCGGCGAGGCCGAGGGTCATGCTGAGCGCGACCAGCTGCTGCTGCGCCCCGTCGTGCAGGTCGCGCTCGATCCGGCGCCGCTCGGCCTCGAAGGCGTCGGCCAACCGGGCGCGGGAGCGGGTGAGTTCGAGCACCTGGCGGCCGAGGTCGTCCTCCCGGGGCCCGAGCAGGAAGCGGGCCAGCGCAACCTCGGCGGCGGTCAGCAGGGCCCCGGCGTACGCGCAGAGCAGCAGGCCGGCCAGCCCGGCGGCGGTGAACGGCAGGGCGGCGAGCGGCCCGGGGACGGCGTGCCCGGGGATCAGCATCACGCTCTCCGGCGCGAGCGCCCAGACCACCAGCGGGGACGCCGTGGCGAGGCAGGAAACCAGCAGCAGCGCGGTGAAGCCGAGCGCGGCGGCGGCCAGCACCGTCGCGGCGAGCACGGCGTGGGCGAGTTCGCGCCGGGTGGCCCGCTCGCGCAGCCGGGTGCGGACGCGGGCGCGGCGGCCCGCCCCGGGCAGGCTCCGGTGCGGGTCGGGCACCGGGACCGGCTCGACCAGCCGCAGCCGCCACCGGGCCGCCGTGGCGCTCGGAACGCCGGCCAGCGCCAGCGCGACCAGCAACGGCAGCCCGATGCCGACCACCGACAGGCCCAGCCCGAGCACCAGCAGCACCGCGAGGACCGCCAGCAGCACCGGGCCGAGCAGCGCGCTGCCCAGCAGGTACGCCCAGCAGCGGGGCACCCAGCGGGTGAACGGGAAGCGCAGGGGGGCCGCCCGCAGCGCCTCGTGCACGGCGCCCGGCCGCTGCTCCCCCTCGCTCACCCGTCCACCCTAACGGACTTGCTGACGGGCCCTCGGGGCCCGCACGGCCGCCGGGCGCGGCCTGGCCAGGACGACGGCGGCGACCACCAGGGCCCCGCCGGCCAGGGCGTTCCAGCCGACCGGCTCGTGCAGGAGGGCCGCGCCCAGCACCGTCGACCACAGCGGCATCACATAGGTGACGGCGGAGGCCACCGCCGTCCCCGCGCCGCGCACCAGCGCCAGGTTGAGCAGGTACGCCAGGCCGGTGCCGACCACGCCGAACACCAGCAGGGCGAGCGCCGGGCCGGCCCCCGGCCAGTGCGGGGCGCCCGCGGCGAACGGCGTCACCAGGGCCAACTCGGCGGCGGCGCAGGTAATCTGGAGGGCGGAGAGGGTGGTCACCGACTCCGGGCGGCCGGACAGGAAGCGGCGCAGGTAGGCGAAGCCGGCGCCGTAGCAGCAGGCGGCGGCCAGGCAGGCGAGCGCGCCGGCCGTCGCCCCGGCACCGAGGCCGCGCCAGACCCCGAGCACGGTGAGCACGCCCAGGAAGCCGAGCCCGAGGCCGACCAGCCGGCGGGCGCCCGGGCGGCGCTCCTCGGGGACGGTCAGCACCGCGAACAGCAGGGTGAACAGCGGGGTGGTGGCGTTCATCACCCCGGCGAGCACCGAGCTGACCCTGGTCTCCCCGAACGGGAAGAGGGTGAACGGCACCGCGTTGAGCAGCACCGCCACCACCGCCGAGTGCCCCCACAGCGCCCGGTCGCGCGGGGCCCGCTCACCGCGCACGGCGAGGATCGCCCACAGGGTGGCCGCTCCCAGCAGGCAGCGCCACAGCGCCACCCAGAGCGGCGGCACCCCCGCGTCGACCGCCACCTTGATCAGGGCGAAGCTCGCGCCCCAGATCGCCGACAGGGCCACGAAGCCCGGCAGCCAGCGCCGCACCCCCACCACCTCCGTCCTTCCCCGCGTCGTGTGGACAGAGCGTGGCCCGGCGGCGGAGCATGAGTCCAACAAGTGGCAGTGCACGCGTGATGAGGAAGTCTCATGGCCCCGGACGTCAACCTGGCCCAGCTCAGGGCGCTGGTCGCGGTCGCCGACACCGGCGGCTTCGGTGCGGCCGCCGACGAGCTGGGCCTCAGCCAGTCCGCGGTCTCGCACGCCGTCGCCGCGCTGGAGCGCGCGCTCGGCGCGCCCGTGCTGCGCCGCGGCAGCCCGTGCCGGCCCACTCCGCTGGGCGAGCAGGTCCTGCCGCACGCCCGGACCGCCGTCGCCTCGGCCGCCGCCGTCCGCGCGATCGCCACCCGGCACTCCGGAGGCCCCGAAGGAACGGTGCGGCTGGCGGCGCCGACCACGGTCTGCCAGGCGCTGCTGCCCGGGCTGCTGAAGGACTGGCGGGCGGCCTTCCCGCAGGTGACCGTCCGGGTCTTCGAGGGCGAGGACGAGGAGCTGGCGGCCTGGCTGGAGGCGGGCACGGTGGACGCCGCCGTCCTGGTGGACGCCGGGCCGCTGCCGCCCGGCGCCGTCCCGCTCGGGACCGACTCGATGCACGCCCTGCTCCGCCGCGACCACCCGCTCGCCGGCCAACCGAGCATCCACGTCGCCGAGTTGGAGGACGACGACTTCCTGCTCTCGGAGGGCGGCTGCGAGCGCCACATCCGCGAGGCCTTCCGCCGGGCGGGGGCCCGCTTCACGCCCCGGCACCGCATCCGCGACCTGAACACCCTGATCGGCATGGTGCACGCGGGCGTCGGGGTCTCGGTGATGCCCGCGCTGGCGCTGACCATGCTCCCGGCCGACTGCGTGCTCGTGCCGATCCGGCCCGCCGTCCACCGGACGCTGACGCTGACCGGGCCGACCGGCCGCCCGTGGTCCCCGGCGGTCGGCGGGCTGCTCGCGGGGACGGGCTCAGGGGCAGGCGCGGGGGCGGGGACGGCGTAGGAGCGGGACGGAGGAGCGGGGGGCGTAGGGAGCGGCGGGGCGGCGTGGACCTGCGGCCCCACCGAACGCGGCTTGACCTCTTTGGGGTTGACCGCCCTTCCCCGACAGGTCTATACCAGTGAACACCTTCGGCAACCACCCGCCGCCGACGGTCCGTTCGGCCGTCACGCCACCCCCACACCTGGCGTGACCAGGCCTGCTTCCCCGGTGCCCGGAGCGACCAGGCCTGCCTCCCCCTCACCGCCGTTTCCTGGAAAGGCCTCCGATGGAACGCGCTCTTCCCCCACAGCACACCGTGCGCCCGCCGCTCGGGCGCCGCGCCGCCCTCGCCGTGGCCGCCGTGCTCGGCCTGGTCGCCGGCGGCGTCGCCGCCCTGGCCGGCTCCGGCCCCGCCGTCGCGGAGCCCTCCGGCGCCACCGCCGCCGCAGGGCTCGGCAGCAACTGGTACGCCTCGGCGCCGTACCTGATGCCCGAGGACAACAGCCCGCCGGACGCCGCGGCCGTCATGGACGCCACCGGCCAGAAGGCCTTCCAGCTGGCGTTCGTCCTGGCCCAGGGCACCAGCTGTTCGCCCGCCTGGGGCGGCACCTCCCCGATCGACACCGACACCACCATGCCGAGCGTCATCCGGACGATCCGCGGCAAGGGCGGGGACGTCTCGGTGTCGGTCGGCGGGTACGGCGGCACCAAGCTGGGCCAGGTCTGCGGCACCCCCGAGGCGACCGCCGCCGGGTACCAGAAGGTGATCACCAAGTACGGCCTCAAGGCGATCGACTTCGACCTGGAGGAGCCCGAGTACGAGAACACCGCGGCGATCCACAACGAGATCGGCGCGGCGCGGATCCTCCAGCAGGACAACCCCGGCCTGTACGTGTCGGTCACCACCGCCGGCACCAACGCGGGCACCGGCTGGTTCGGCACCCAGATGCTGGGGGAGGCCAAGTCGCAGGGCTTCACGCCGGACAACTTCTCGATCATGCCGTTCGACGGCGGCTTCACCGGCGCCGCGGCGCAGACCGACGCCCTGGTGAAGTTCAACCAGATCCTGCAGAACGTCTTCGGCTGGAACGAGGCCACCGCGTACGCCCACGAGGGCGTGTCGATGATGAACGGCCGCACCGACGCCGCCGAGTACTTCCGCCAGGCCGACTTCCAGGCCGTGCTGGACTTCGCCACCGCGCACGGGCTGGCCCGGTACACCTACTGGTCGGTCAACCGGGACCGCCAGTGCGCGGGCAACGTCGACCCGGGGCTGTCCGGCTCCTGCTCCAGCGTGGTGCAGAACGACTGGGACTTCACCAGGTACACCGTGAAGTTCGCCGGCGCGACCCCGCCCACCACGCCGCCCACCACACCGCCGACGAATCCCCCGACCACCCCGCCGACCAACCCGGGCAGCTGCACCGCCCCCGCCTGGAGCGCGGCCACCACGTACGGCGGCGGCGCCAAGGTCTCGTACAACGGGCACAACTACCACGCCAAGTGGTGGACAGTGAACGAGGTGCCGAGCGCCAGCGGCCAGTGGGGCGTCTGGGCCGACGACGGGCCCTGCTGACGGAGCCTCCGCCGGGAGCGGGATCCGGGGCCGGGGGCCGGGGGCCGGGGGCCGGGGCCGGGGGCGTACGCGTCCCCGGCCCCGGCTCCGGCCGGCGCCAGGTCCGCTCACTCCGCCGCGAGACGCTCCCGCAGCTCCGCCAGCACCTGCGCGGCCTGCGCCAGCCCGACTTCCTCGCAGCGCGCGATCCCGGCGGTCAGCCGGGCCACCGCCGCCTCGGTGCGGCCGAGGTCGCTGCCCTCGATCAGCGCGGCCAGCCGGACGGACTCCGCCCTCGGGGCCTCGGCCGGCCGCCCGGCCGCCCCGTACACCAGGACGGCCCGCTCGACCTCCGCCAGCGCCTCCTCGTGCCGACCCGCGACGGCCAGCGAGCGCGCCCGCTCGTAGTGCGAACCCCCGCGCAGGTACCAGGAGTTGTACTCCTCGCCGCGCTGCTCGGCGGCATCCCCGACGGCGTCCGCCTCGGCCAGCAGGGCGAGCGAGGCCGCCAGCCCGTCCTCGCCCCGCTCCCGCATCGTCAGCCGGGCCAGCTCCCGCAGGGTGGCGGCCAGCTGGTCCACCTGCGGAGCCCGGCCGTGCGCGGTGCGGGCGCGGGCCAGCGCCGTCCCGGCGGCGTCCCAGCGGTCGGCCCGGGCGAGCGCCAGGGCGGCCTCGCAGGCGACCATGGTGTGGGTCTCCTGCTCCTCCCAGCCCGCCACCAGGTCGGCCAGCCGCAGGTACTCCTCGGCGGCGTCCCGGTGCTCCTCCAGCTCGGACAGGCCCCGGGCGAGGTCCAGCCGGGCCTGGGCGAGCAGCCGGACGTCCAGCCGCGCCGCCGACGCGTCCAGCAGCACCGACTCCAGGACGGCCACCGCGTCCGCCGGCCGACCGGTGTCGCGCAGCACGTCGCCCAGCTGGAGGCGCACCCGGGCGGCCTCCTCGGCCCCCTCGGCGCCCTTGCGGTCGTAGCGCGCGGCCGCCTCCGACAGTGCGCGGACCGCACCGCCCGGATCCCCCGCCCGGAGGCAGGAGTGGCCGAGCATCGCGTACGTCGGCGCGTACGGGTAGGAGTCGTCGCCCCAGCGGGCGGCCTCGGCCAGCGCCCGGTGGAACACCTCCACGGCCTGGCCCGGCTCGTCGGCCTGCACCAGCACCTGGCCCAGCAGGCCGAGCACCCGCGGGGTGTGCCAGGCCAGGGCGGCCCCGTCCAACCGGGCCAGCACCTCGCGCAGTTCGGCCTCCGCCTCGGCCAGCCGGCCCTGCCGGGCGGCGATGTCCGCGGTGTACTGCCGGGAGGTGGCGGCCCGCCGCTCGGAGCCGAGCTCCACGGCGGTGCTCCGGTAGGCGCCGGCCGCCGACTCGAAGCGCTCGACCACCTCGGCGGAGGGCTCGGGCAGCGCCGCGGCGAGGTCGTGGTGGGCGGCGTAGGTGCGGGTCTGGAGCACGATGAGGTAGTCGTCGTCGGTGAGCGCGCCGTCGGCGCGCAGCTCCTCGGCCCGGGCCAGCACCGCGTCCAGGGCCGGCCAGTCGGCCCGGCGGGCGCCGCCGCTCTCCTCGCCCCGGCCGGTCTCGCCTCCTCCGCCGTCCTCGTCGCCGTGCCCGTCCTCGTCGCCGTGCCCGTTGTCGTCGCCGCTGCCGTCGGCCCTGTTCCCGCCGCTGCCGTCGGCCCCGTTCCCGCCGCCGCCGTCGGCCCCGTCCAGGTCCGCGATCAGCGTCCGGGCGCGGCACATCAGCGCCGGTCCGGGCAGCCCGGCCTGCTCGAACAGCTCGGCGGCGGCCAGCAGCCCGGCCCTGCCCTCCCCGTACGCCTCCCGCTGGAGCGCCTCGTGGGCGCGCTGCTCGGCGAGTTCGGCGCGCAGCCGCTCGGGGCCGCCCAGCTCGGCGCTCTCCGGGTGGACGAAGTTTGCGGCCTCCGCCCGCTCGGCGACCCGCTTCCACAGCCGGTCGGCGTCCGGGTGGCCGAGCACCTCCAGCTCGCGGGCCCGCAGTACCAGCGCGGTGAAGTCCTCCGGCTCCGGCTCGGCCGCCCGGCGCGGCGCGGGCACGACGGCCGGGGCGGCGGACAGCCCGGGAGCGGCGGCCCGCACGCCCAGCGCCAGCGGCTCGGCGAGCAGCGGCTCGGCGGCCAGCCGGGCGCGCCGCCCGGCGCCGACCGCGTCGGTGCCGTTGCGGGCGTCGAAGCGGGCCGCCAGCGCGTCGGCCTCGGTGCGTACGTGGGCGAGCAGGGAGTCCACCGTCCAGGCGGTGCCGGCCGGGCCGCTGACCGCGAGCGCGCCGTGGCCGGACCGGGCGAGCCTGGCGAGCAGCACCTCGACACCGGTCAGCAGGTCCAGTCGGGCGGCCGGCTCGCCGGTGACGGCGAACAGGGCGCGGTTCTCGGCGAGCAGCTCCAGGCCGCGCGGCTCGTTGCCGCTCAGCGCGCAGAACTCGATGTGCAGGCCGACGGCGCTCAGCATCGAGGTCTTGCCGCGGGCGTGGCGGTACCCGGCGAGGTGCCCGGAGCGGGCCTCGTCCAGCCGGCCCTGGCGCAGCTGCGCGAGCAGCGCGGTGGCCTGGCTGAGGGCGGGCTCCTGCTCGCAGCCGCTCCGGCCGTCCAGCACCGGGGCGAGCGTCTCCAGGGCCCGGGCGTCGTCCCCGGCGGCGAGGAAGTGCCGGGCGCGGGCCCGGGTCTCGCAGGCGTGGCAGTCGCTCAGCTCGGAGCGCGGGCGGGCCGCCCACAGCTCGTAGGCGTCCTGCACGTCGACGCCGGTGTGCGCGGCCAGGTGGTAGCGCTGGGCGTAGTACGGCTGGAGGTCGTGGCCGGCCGCGCGGTAGCGGTCGCGCAGCTCGGTGTGCCAGCGCCGCACCGCCGCGAGCGGGACGTCGGGGGTGTCCTTGAGCGTCTCGGCGACCCACTTGAAGCGCCAGAAGACCTGGTGCCGGGCCCAGTCGCCGAAGCCGTCCGGGTCGGTGTCCCAGAGCTTGAGGAGGCGGGCGAAGACGACCGGGCCCTTGCCGCGCTCGCCGTCGTACTCGTAGGCCTCCATCAGCTCCAGCAGGGCCATCGAGCGGACCCTGGTGTCGTCGAACTGCTCGGCGGCTTCGACGAGTTCCTCGGCGGTGACGGTCCTGGTGCGGCCGTACGGGCGGGCGTCGTTCTCCCGCAGCGCGGTCATCACCTCGTCGGGGGTCTCCAGCATCACGCCTCCTGCCCGCCGTCGGACGCCCCGCCCTCGGACCGGCCGCCCTCCGACCGCCCGCGCTCCGACTGCCCGCCCTCCGCGGACCCCGCCGCCTCGTGGCCGAGCATGGCGTGGTCCAGCAGGCTGATGAACGAGCGGTTGAGCAGCGCGGACTCGCTGGCCTTGAGCGGGCGGCGGGTCATCAGCACGGCCTGCCCGTACAGCGCCTCGACGGCGGTGACGGCCAGCTCGCGGCTGGTGACGGTGGCGGCCCGGCGCACCAGCGGGTTGAGGTGGTTGAGCACCAGCTGGGCGCGGGGCGCCTCGGCGCGCAGCGAGCCGAGGATGTCCGCCCACAGGCCGTCGCCCTCGTCGGCGAGTTGGGCCCGGGTGCGCTCGTGCCGGGCCTCCCGGTTGTCCAGCAGCAGGGCGGGCGCGCTGGTCGGGTGGAAGCTGCGCAGGGCGACGTCGCAGTCGAACCGGCCGACCACCTCGCGGGCGATCGTCAGGAAGGCGTTGGCGGCCAGCTCGGCGGCCGGGTCGACGCCGTCCAGGTGCGCGGTGACGGTGCCCGGGTCGAGGTCGGCGACCGCGACCCCGGGGCGGATCTCGGGCAGCCGGTGGACCAGGTCGTGGTCGTAGGTGTAGCCGCCGTTGACCACGCCGAGCCCGGCCGCGCCGGCGATCGGGGCGACCTGCCGGAACTCCTCGACCGTCCGGGTCACCAGCACCGTCGGGTGGCTGCGGGCGAACTCGTCCAGGGTGACGTTGCCGTCGGTGGTCTCGAACGGCAGCCAGGGCAGCATCATCCGCAGCAACTCGTCGTCGTAGCGGGCGAGTTCCTTGACGGCCAGGTGGTGGACGGAGAGGAAGCGGTGCAGCAGCGCGGGGTCGCTCGCGGACAGGCCGGTCAGCCAGTCGCGGATCCGGGCGCCGAGCGCGTCCCGGACGGCGGCCAGCGTCTCGTCGGCGTACAGGCCCTCGCGGGAGGCGGTGGGGCGCAGCCCGTCGGTGTCGACGACGCAGCGGACGAAGAACGCCCAGTCCGGCAGCAGTTCGTCGGCCTGGTCGGAGAGCAGCATGCCCTTCAGGTGCACCCGGTGGCCGTTGCGGCGCGAGGGCGGGGCGGCGTCCGGCAGGACGTACGCGACGCCGCGCAGGCCGACCAGCGGCAGGTCCAGCTCGATGGTGTCGAGCGGGGTGAAGTCGAAGGCGGCGCGGCAGTACTCGGCCAGTGCGTCGCGCCGGGCCGACGGGGAGGCGTGCCGCTCGGCCCACGGCGGGGTGCGGTTGACCCGGTGCTCGGTGCCGCTGCCGTCGACCACGGTGACGTCGTGGCGCAGCAGGCTGCCGAAGTCGCGGGCGAGGGTGAGGACCCGGGCGGGGCGGGTCCACTCGGCGGCGTCGGCGCGCGGGGCCAGCGTGACGGTGGTGCCCGGCTCGGGCCTGGCCGAGGCGGGCAGGGTGCGGATGGTGTAGCTGCCGTCGGAGCTGCCGCGCCACTCGATCGCGGGGGCGTCCGGGGCGGCGGCGGAGCGGGTGACCACGGTGATCTCGTCGGCGACCACGAAGCAGGCGAGCAGGCCGATGCCGAACTGGCCGATGAAGTCGCCACGGGCGCGGGCCAGCCCGTCGCCGTCGAGCCGGCCGTCGGCGTCGCGCTTGGAGCTGCGGCCGATGGTGGCGAGGAAGGTGTGGACGTCCTGCTCGGTCAGGCCGATGCCGGTGTCGGTGACGGACAGCTCGTCGTCGGCCCGGACGGTGATCCGGGCCGGGGCCGCCGGGTCCAGGGCGCGGCGGGCGGAGATCGCGTCCACCGCGTTCTGCAGCAGCTCGCGCAGGTAGACCCGCGGGCTGGAGTAGAGGTGGTGGGAGAGCAGGTCCACCAGGCCGCGCAGGTCCACCTGGAAGGTGTGCGCACTCGTCGGGTTGTCGGTAGGGGACACCGGAGGCTCTTTCGATCGCGGGCGGGTGACGGTCGGTGGGGGTGGCGGGTGGCGGGTGGCGGGTGGCGGTCGGTGGCGGCGGACGCGTACCGGTGCCGGTGCGGGACGGTGCGGTGCGGGACGGCGCCGTACGGCTCAGCGCCGGGCGGAGGCGCAGCGGTCGCGGTGGGCGCGGAAGACCGTGGCCGGATCGCCCGCCAGGTAGTGCCAGGGCGCCTCCGTCACGCAGCCGTCCAACGCGTCGAACAGCAGGCGCGCCGTCTTCGGCTGCTCGGCCAGGGAGAAGGCCATCGCGAAGGCGTTGAAGCTCCGCTGCCAGCCGCGCACCGGCGTGAACGCTGGGTGCAGGACGGAGCGGAAGGCCGCCTCCTGCAACCCGGCGACGACGGCCGGGCCGGTCAGGTAGGCGCGGTCCTCGCCGTCCGGGAGGGACAGCCAGTGCTCCAGGTGCGCGAGCGCCACCAGCTCGCCGAGCGGGCTGCCCTCGGGGGCGGCGAGCATCGTGGCGCGGGCGAAGGCGTGCATCTCCTCGTGCGAACCGCCCCACTTGGCACTCAGCTGCTGGAGCCTGGTCCGGTACGGGCCGGGGCTCCCGGGCGCCCGGCGCACCGCGGCCTCGAAGCGGGTGGTGGCGACGGCCGGGCCGAGCGAGGCGCCGAGGGCGCTCTGCTGGAGGAAGGCCCAGGGGGCGTGCCAGGACGGCTCGCGCTCGGCGGCTTCCAGCAGCTGCTCGTCGGCGGTGTCCAGCCGCTCGTGGAACACCCTCCAGCGCTCCTCGGTGACGTCCTTGGCCCGGCGGCCCGTCCGGGCCTCCCAGCCCCAGACGACGTGCCGGGCGCCGGACAGCACCAGCAGCAGCGGATCGTCCGGGGTCTCGGCCAGGGCGCGGGCCGTCCACTGCTCGACCCTGGGCACCTCGGATATCGCCCCGACGAGGAACGAGCGGTCGTCGTCGTCGGCGGCGGCCAGCGCCGGGCGCAGCGCGGCCCAGTCCCCGGCGCCGGCCTGGCGCAGCGCCCGGCGGACCGCCTCGTCCCCGTACGTCGGGTCGAGCCGCGGCTCGGCGCCGCCGGCCGGGGCGGGCGCGTCGGTGCCCCGGCGGGCGAAGCCGAACCCGAAGCCGCGGCGCTCGGCGCGCTCCTGCCCCTCCCGCCCGCGCTGCCCGCTCTGCCCGCCCGGCCCGCTTTGCCCGCCCTCGCCGCCGGAGCGGCGTCGGAACAGCGGCATGTCTGGCCCCCTCGAACGTCATCGGCATCCATCGCACGGCCGCACGACGGTCACGAGATAGGTACATATCACGCCCGACTGACATCCGTTTGCCCAGCCCAGCGCCCCGGCCGTTCCCGGCGGGGCCGTCAGCCCACGCCGAGCCCCGCGTCCGGCGTCCGCCCGGACTGCGCCTGCTCGATCCGCTTCACCAGCATCACCGCGAACCTGCGCGTCGCGGCCAGGTCCACCGGGCCGCCCTCGGTGGTCACGCTCGCCACCACGGTGCCCGAGCGCACCACGATGCCGACGCCCTCGCCCTCGGCCAGCGGCCCCTGGAAGGCCTGGCTCTCGCTGCCCAGCGCCGGGGTGTCGACCTTCGTGAACGGCCCGGCGGAGTACGAGGCGTAGCTCTCCTTCAGCCGCTGCGCCGCCGCGTCCCGGCTGGGCAGGGTGTCCACCAGGAAGCGGACCACCACGTCCCCCGACGAGAAGCGGACCGATCCGCTGAGCGGCTTGCCGGCGCAGGAGGCCGCGGCGGCACCGGCACAGGTGACGGTGTGGTCGGCGGTGTCGACCTTCCGCTTCTCCTCCTCCCACCCGGCCATCGCCCTGGCGTCCGGCAGCACCTGCCCGACCACCTTGTCGTCCAGCAGCGCCGCCTCCAGGTCCCCGCGCGGCGCCTCCGCGGCGGCCGGGGCCGATGCGGGGGCCGACGCCGACGCGGGGGCCGACGCCGACGCGGGGGCTCCGCCGGCACCCGCCGACGCACCCGCCGCCGTGCCCGCCGTCGCCGTCGCCGTCGCATCCCACGGCGAATCCGTCGGCACCCCCGTCCGGGCCTCCGCCGAAACCGCCGCCGACCCGGGCGAGGCCGTCGCCGCCGACCCGCCGGCCCCCTTCGACCCCCCGGAGGAGCACCCGGCCAGCACACCCGTCAGCACTCCGGCCGCCGCCACCGCGGCGAGCACCCGCCGACCACCCATCCCGTCGCCCTCCCCAGTCCTGTCAGTGACCCCTCAAGATAGCGACCGCCCCGCCCGCGGACGCCGACGGGGCGGTGACCGGTCGGTCACCGCCCCGTCGTACCGGTGCGTCGCCCTGCCCCGGCGGCGGATCAGACCGCCGGCACCGGGAAGGTCGGGTACTCGACGCCCGAGATGTACTGGACGACCCGGATCACCTGGCACGAGTAGCCGAACTCGTTGTCGTACCACAGGTAGAGGATCGCGTTGTCGCCCTCGACCTTGGTCGCGCCGGCGTCCACGATCGAGGCGTGGCGCGAGCCGATGAAGTCGCTGGAGACGGCGTCCGGCGAGTCGGTGTAGTCGATCTGGCGCTTCAGCGGCGAGGTCAGCGAGACGTTCCGCAGGTACTCCAGGACGTCCTCGCGGTTGGTCTCCCGCTTGAGCTGGAGGTTGAGGATCGCGATGGAGACGTCCGGCACGGGGACGCGGATCGAGCTGCCGGTGATCTTCGCCTGGAGGTCCGGCAGGGCCTTGGCGACGGCCGAGGCGGCACCGGTCTCGGTGATCACCATGTTCAGCGGCGCCGAGCGGCCGCGGCGGTCGGCCTTGTGGTAGTTGTCCAGCAGGTTCTGGTCGTTGGTGAACGAGTGGACGGTCTCCACGTGGCCGCGGACCACGCCGTACTCGTCCTCCATCGCCTTCAGCGGCGGGACGATGGCGTTGGTGGTGCAGGAGGCGCAGGACAGGATCTGCTCGTCCGGCTTGATGGTGTCGTGGTTGACGCCGTGCACGATGTTCGGGACGTCGCCCTTGCCCGGCGCGGTCAGCACGACCTTGGCGATGCCGGGGCGCAGGTGCTTCGAGAGGCCCTCGCGGTCGCGCCAGCGGCCGGTGTTGTCGATCAGGATCGCGTCCTTGATCCCGTACTCCGTGTAGTCGACCTTGGTCGGGTCGTCGGAGTAGATCACCGTGATCTCGTTGCCGTTGGCGATGATCTTGTTGTTCGCCTCGTCGACGGTGATCGTGCCCTGGAACTGGCCGTGGATGGAGTCACGGCGCAGCAGCGAGGCGCGCTTGACCAGGTCGTCGCCGCCGCTGTTGCGCACGACGATGGCCTTCAGCCGCAGGCCGTTGCCGGAGGCCTTCTCGACCAGCAGGCGGGCGACCAGCCGCCCGATGCGGCCGAACCCGTACAGCACGACGTCCTGCCCGGACCGGCGCTCCAGCTTGTTCTCGCCGGTGGCGCCGACGACGGCCTGGGCGGTGAACTCCGCGACCGACAGGCCGCGGTCGTCCGCCTTGTACGTCGCGGCGAGCATGCCGAGGTCGATCTGCGAGGGGCCGAGGTCCAGGGCGGTCAGGGCCTCCAGGAACGGCATCGTCTCGGTGACCGAGAGCTCCTCGCCGGCTATCTGCCGGGCGAAGCGGTGCGTCTTGAGGATGCTGACCACCGACTTGTTCACCAGGGACCGGCTGTGGAGCAGGACGGTGACGTCCCGCTCCCGGTGCAGCCGCCCGATGATCGGGATCATCGACTCCGCGATCTCCTCGCGGTTCTTCCAGTCCGTGAACACGTCGTCGTTGACAGTCACAAGTCCATCTTTCGAGCTGAGGGTGTTGCCCACATGGTAGCTTCGCCCGCCCGCGCCCCCACCGCCGGTCCCTCCCCCACCCTCCCCGCCCGCACCCCCGGACCTGCGCTTTCCCCGCCACCCCACCCCCGAAGGTGATCACCGCCACCCTCGGCGAGGGGGCGCCCGCCCCGTAGCGGCACCTCCTGCCCTCCCGGGGGAGGCGGTCCTTCGGTCAGTCAGCCGTTCCGTCCAGCACCGCCAGGGCGGCTTCCCGTTCGGCCTTCGACGCCTTCTTGTCCCGGAGGTTGTTCTTGATGATCGTCGGGATCAGCGAGGTGTCGAGAGCCAATGACTTGAGGGTGTAGACGTCGATCCCGCCCTCGTGGCCGGTGACGATGTCGAGCCCGAGCTCCCGCAGTTCACGCGTACGGCGCTCGGTGTGGACGGAGTCCTTGGTGACGACGCGCAAAAGGGCTGCTTCCACCGGCTTCCCCTGCCGTTGGAGGAGCATGGAGAACAGTTCCTCATGGGTGCGGCTGCCGTAGGGGACGGTCAGGTACCGCTTCCCGATCCGCCCCCCGTACTCCTCCTCCATCCGTCCCGCGAGCTGCGCGCGGAGGTCCCTGAACGCCTCGCACTCCGGGGGCAGGGTGGTCCGCACGAGAGCCTGCATGGACTCGGCCAGCAGGCGCTTCGCATAGAGGTAGACGTCCAGGATGTTCTGCGGATCGTCCTCGTCCTGCTCCAGCTGCTTGAGAACCCCCTTGACCGCGAGGGCGGTGTCCGGCTTAAGCCGGCGCCAGTCTGCCTCAGGGCTGCTGTTGTGGTCGGGCACAGTGGTCGTCCTATCGTTTCGCAGCAGCGGTGGTCGCGCTGTCGGGCGGGTAGCGGAGGATGTGCACGTCCTCGCCGGCGACCTCGACCGCTTCGAGGTCGTCGAGCCATTCGCGGAGGAACTGCTCGCCCTCCTGGTCTGCACGGTTGGCCCGCATGAACCTGACCTGGCTGCCGATCCTCACCCTGGGGTCCCTGGCAGCGCCCCGGGCTCCGAGCGACTCCTGGAGGCTCAGGCCGGCGGCGAAACGGCGGATGTCCGAGACGAAGTCGAGGACGACCACCTTCTCCTTGCCCGGCGCCAGGCGCAGGCCGCGGCCGAGCTGCTGGACGAAGATCCGCCGGCTGTGGGTCACCCTCTGGAAGACGACGATGTTGACGTCCGGGACGTCCACGCCTTCGTTGAGGACGTCGACGGCGCACAGGATGCCGGTGCGGCCGTCGGCGAAGTCCCACAGGATCCGGTTCCTCGTGGCCGCGTCCAAGGCCTTGCCCTGCGCGGTCCTGGAGGCGATCACCTCGGCGCTTGTGAAGCCGAGCGCGTTGATCCGGCCCGCCATGCGCTCGGCGTGGTCGATGGTCCCGCAGAAGACGATGCCGCGCGGCTGGTCCTGCTCGGCCCAGGCCTCGGCGAGCCGGTCCACGACGGCGTCGTCCCACTCGTCGATGAAGACGGTGCGGTTGATCCCCCGGGGGGTGAGGGCGGGTGCGGTCTCCGCGAGCCCGGCCGCGAGCGCGTCCCAGTCGATATTGTCGGTGAACATCCGGTAGTCGACGTTGGCGAGGTAGCCCTCTCGGAGCCCGCGCACCATGTCGATGTCCACGACGGGGTAGTCGAACCATCTGTGCAACGACTTCCCGTCGGGCCTCCACGGCGTTGCGGTCATCCCGAGGAGGAACGCTCCGCCGTCGGCAGCCGACAGTTCGCCGAGGACCGAGTCGTAGGCGATGGTTCCGAGGTGGTGGCACTCGTCGACGAGCACGAGGCCGAACTCCGGCAGCGCGCGCCCGGACCTGACCGCGGTGGCCACGCTGTCGACGCACGCGAAGACGACGTCCAGGTCCTTGAGCGCGTCGCTGTCCGGCCGCTCGTAGCCGTTCCACACCCCGGTGGACGCCGAGGCCGGAAGGAGGGGCCAGAAGGCGCGCTCCAACTGGTAGACGAGCTCGTTCCGGTGAGCCAGGACCAACGTCTTCGTGCGGGGCCGCAGCCCCCGGAGCCGCCGGTGGAACTCGGCGGCCACGTAGGTCTTACCCAGCCCCGTGGCGAGGACGATCAGCGCGCTGCGGGCCCCGTTGACGAACTCGTTCATCAGCCCGTCGACAGCACGTTCCTGATAGGGGCGGAGCTGGAAGCGCTCCGGGTCCCGCAGCGCCGGAGGGGCTTCCCCGACCCGCTCCGCCTGGCGCTGGAGGGTCGACCTGTCCCACAGCTGCAGCGGGATGCCCTTGACGGCGAGCTGCTCCTGCTGGGCCCTGACGGCAGCCTCGAAACCGTTCAGGCTGACGACTACCGGGATGTCGGCTTCGTAGCGGCGGCAGGCGTCGACCGTCTGCGCGACGACCTCGGGCCCGACCGGCCCCCGCCACCGCTTCATCTGGAACAGCCACCGCCGCCCGTTGAGGCTCGCGATCACGTCGGCTCCGCCGTCGCCCGACGCACCGGCGAGCTGGACGCCCGAGTAGCCCCGTGCCGCGACGAGGCGCTGCACGGTCCGCTCGAAGGACTGCCAGCCGGTCCCTGCCAGGTTGAGGTCGGTAACGATGCGCTGGGTCACGCGAGCTTCCCGGCCAGGTAGTCGACTGCCGCCCGGGCGCGGACGACGATGAGCCGCTCCGGCTGGTCGTAGCGGAGGTACGAGGCGCAGTCCTCCAGGCAGCGCAGGTACTTGACTTGCAGGTCGTCCTGGAGCTTGCGTGCGATCAACGGGCCGGCCTCGCTCTCGCTCGGCCACGGGTCGTCCCAGACCAGGCCGTTGAACCATCCCTCGGCATGGCGGGCGAAGAACGCGGTGACCGTGTCCCTGTCGCAGTAGCGGAGGTAGCCGCCGGAGTCCTTGAGGCGCCCGAGCTCGGCGAGGTCGGCACCGGACTTGATCATCGACTCTGCGAGCGCGAGCTGCTGCTGCTCGTCGAGTTCGTCGTAGAAGCGGTCAGCGTGAGGTGCCCTGAGGATCCGCTCGGTGATCTGGTCGAACAGCGACTTGATGGCGCTCCGGACGCTGTCGGCACTGTCCGTGACCGCATCCCCCCACCCCTTCTGGAGGACTTCGGCGGTGAGCACGGCCACGGTGTGCCCGGGACGGCTCTGCAGGTTCCGGTGCAGGGAATGGAGGTACTGGGCGACCTCCGTCGCGATGAGGTACTCCGCCCGGAGCCCCATCGCCGTGAAGACTGCATGGGTCGGATCCATGAAGACGGTGATCTGCCGGGTGTCGGCGCAGGTGACGAGCGGGACCGGGGGCTGTCCGAACGCCGGGAGGATCGGCCGGTGCGTGGTACGGACCCGGACGTCCAGGGGGCTGCTCGTCTTCCCGTCGGCCAGCACGACGGCCAGCTGCTGCGCGCTGAGCTCCGGGGCGGCCGCGGAGGCAGGGTCCAGCGCAGCGGGGCTAGCAGGATGCGGCGCGCCCTTGACGTGGCCGCACACCTCGCAGCGGTCCGCGTCCGCCTTGTTCTCCTCAGCACAGAAGGTGCACTTCCACGGCAGCTGCACCCTGAGGACCTGCGAGGTGCCGCAGTGCGGGCAGGCCGTCGCCGACCGCAGGATCTGCTGCCCGCAGCCGGAGTCCAGACACGGCTTGCCGTCGAGCACGTAGCCGCAGCCTACGCACTCCTCCGCCGTCGCCGTGTTCTGGAAGCCGCACTCCGGGCACTCGGGGAGCACCTGGATCGGAGGCTCTCCGGCCGCCTCGACGCGCTCCCACCACTTCGCGTCGTCGTAGTAGCCGGGCTCGCGGTTGAGGAAGCGGCTGTAGAAGTCCTCCTCGACGGTCCGGGGGATGCGGTCGGCCTTCCCCTTCGCCGGGTTGTACTGGCCCATGTACATGTCCGCGCGGCCGAAGTTGCGGACCTTGCGGTAGCCCTGGAAGAGCCTCGACACGGGCGAGTCGTTCGTCTCGCCGTCGGCCCAGTTGTTCGGCAGCAGCGAGCCCCCGCGCAGGAACCTGATGGCCTCCTGCCACTCGTCGGAAGCCTGCTGGAAGTGCTGCTTCTGGAAGTCGACCGGTACCTGGTCGAGGTGGACCTCCCCGACGATCCGGCCGTACTGCTGGTCGACCGGGTACTCGCGTTCGGCCCGCCCGGTGGACTCGTCGGAGTACTCGAAGAACGCCGTCTTCTCCGCCTGGCGGATGGCCCGCCCGTTGCGGATCAGGTCGATCCCGAAATCGTTCTGGTCGTCGTAGCGCTGGATGCCCACCCAGCCGTGCACCCGGTGGTTGATCTCCCGGCTCTCCGTCCCGCCGCAGCGCGGGCACGCCTCGAGCTCGCCGAAATCGGTGCCGTCGTGGAGGCAGCGCCGCGCACTGCTGATCACCTCGTCGAAGCTGATCTGGGCCGGGATCTTGCCGTGGGACTTCCGCTCGACGAAACGCTCCGGCGCCCACACGCAGTGCTCGAAGGCCTGGCAGCGCTCACCGTTGACGGTCACGACCACCGGCTGGGCTGCCCCCGGGCGCAGAAGGGTGGCGTACCGCCGTCCGAGCCGGCTGCGCAGGGTCTTCTTGGGCATCCTGGCCAGTTCGCGGATGAAGCCGCTGTTGGCGTCCCCGTCGGGCCACCAGCCGCGGATCTCGACGACCGTGCCGTGGCGCAGCCCGGCCGGCTTCTCGATCTGTTCGGCCACCGCGGAGAAGCTCTGGGACTGCATGAGTTCGGGCAGGTCGAGCGTGACCTGTACCGCGTGGTCGTCGGCCGCCCGCGCGGAGATCACCCTGGTGATCCGGCCGAGCTTCCCGGTGGCGATGTTGAAGCCCATGCCGAACAGGCCGAGGCTGTCGAAGTGGTTCTTGGAGGTGAAGCCGGCCCGCATCGAGTCGGCGATCTGCGCCTCGCTGAGGCCGGGCCCGGTGTCACGGACACGGACCACGCCTTCGCCCCTGGAGACCTCTGCCTGGCCAGGAAGATCGATGATCACCTGGCGGACCGCCGAAGGGATGCCGGCGGTGGCGGCGGTCCGGAAGGAGTCGACGGCGTTGTCAATGAGCTCGCTGAGCGCGTCGATCGGCAGGATCGGGGTACGGGTGAGCGCCACGAGTACCCGAGGGCTGGGGGTGATGTCGAGCAGCTTGTGCGCCATCGTTCGGTCGGCTCCGTGTCCAGGTTCAGGGGGGGTGGGCTCGCGCCGACAGCCTATCGACCGGCCGGTGTCGGCCGGGTGGCCGCCGGTCAGGCCTTCAGCTGCACCTGGCGCGCGGCCAGCCGCTGCAGCGGCAGCCGGTCGGTCTCTCCGACGTCACGCACCAGCTGGACGAACCAGGGGGCGACCCAGGTGTCGCTCCGGTAGGGCCACTCGCCCTGCGCCAGTTCCGTGCCCGGATACCACTCCGGCGCGGGCCTGGCCTCGGACCGGACCGCCGCGCAGAGCTCTACGGGGGGCTCGTCCTCCGCAGGGTCGCGGTACCCGAACTCGGCCGTCACCCCGATGAGCCACCACTGGAAGTGGCGGCGCCGCTCGGACTCCGCCAGCTGCTTCGCCGTCCGCGTCGTGAGCCCGGCCGCCCGGTATGCGGCCAGAGCGAGGCCGTCCGGCGGCACGACCACGTGGGCGTTGTCGTCCGTCACCGGGGGCTGCTGGTCGGTGCCGCCTCGCTGCACCACCGCCTCCGCCGCGCGGTCGATCTCCTCGTAGGTGGCGCTGGTGAGTTCCATAGTCGGTGCGAGGAACTCCTCGATCCCCTGGAAGAACTGCCGCGGCTGTTCGACGCGGAGCTCCGCGCCGGTCCGCTGCCGGAGCTCCGTGAACAGCTGCGGCCACGGCCGCTTCCCGCCGTTGCGGTCGAGCTCCTGGTACCAGTCCTTCTTCGTGTCAGCGGACACGAACAGCACCCGTTCCACATCGGGGCGGGCTGCCCGGTCCAGGATCTCGGCCCAGATGAGGTAGTCGCCGGCCTGGTCGAGCGGCTTGCCCTTCCCCTCGTCGGCGAATCCCGGCGGGATCTCGTTGGGGAAGCGGAACAGCAGGGCCTCCTCGAGCCTCTGCTGCACCACCGCGTACTCCGTCGGCGGCGCGATTCGGCCGCCGAACAACGCCGCCACCCGGGGCAGGACGGGGTCGTCCGCCTCGACAGCGGCCGGGACGAGGTCGTGGCCGGACTTCAGCTCCTTGGCGTGCCCCTTCAACAGGTCCTGCCACTCGCTCAGCAGGCTCTTGACCGTGGCCTGGTTGATCGCCTCCTCCAGGCTGCTGTACGCGGCGTGGTCGTTGGCGTACTTCAGCAGCAGCCGCTGCACGTGAGCACTGGCCGCCAGAACCGCCTTGTACGCCTGCTGCAGGTGGCGGTCGATGGTGGCGGCGGCATCGCCGAGCTCCTTGCCGCGCTCGACGATCACCCGGTGCCGCCCCCGCACGAACTCCTGTCCTACCTGGTAAGGGAGCCAGAGCCGGTCCGAGATCTGCTCCATGGCCGCGAGGACCTGGTTGCGCACCGAAGGGTTGTACTCGTAGAGGCTGAGCAGCACATTGGTGTCGAGCACGACGAGAGCGGACTCGAAGAACGCCTTGCGATCGGCCGCACGGGTGCCGCTGTCGGGGAGGATCCAGGATCTGAACTGGTCCACCATCGGTAGGTCTGCCTGGCCCAACGTCCCTCGTCTCCTCCCCTAGCAGGCCCACCATCCTGGCCAGGCGGACTGGTCGCGTCAAGGCGCAGTTACGGAGCGGAGCCGTCGCGATAGTTCCGGCCCGACCTTCTGCTCTGCCGCGCCTCCCGTTCGCACCCGTACCTGCCAGGCCCCGGGGCGAGGCCCGGGCCCCTCCCCCGATGTCCACCGCCCGATACGGACCGCGCCGCCGGTGCGGCATTTTGGGCTGTGTCAGTGCCGTCGCCTAGGCTTCTGGTTCTGCTGGTGGCGCCTGACCCGGGGCAGCTCTCAGAGCACGGTGAACAGCTCCTCGCGCACTGTCGTCGGCAGTAGCAGCGCGTAGTCGGCTGCGAGCAGTAGTGGAACATGTCGGCGTCCGCCACAGCAGGGGCGCCACCGAGAGGAGGTCTCATGGCATCGGAGCGCCTTGAGGTGGTGGAAATTTGCGCCGGCGCGGGCGGTCAGTCCCTCGGCCTGCACAGGGCCGGGTTTGCTCACAGGCTCGCCCTTGAGCTCGACAGCAACGCTGCTACCACGCTCAGCCACAACCTCGCCCGGCTCCTCGTGGCCGAGGAGGGCGCGAGCCCTGAGGAGGCCCAGGAGACGGCGAAGTCGATCGTCAAGGTCGGAGACGTTGCCGACAAGGCCCTCTGGGACCCTTACGACCACAAGGGCGTCGACCTCCTGGCCGGAGGCGTGCCCTGCCCGCCCTTCAGCATCGCCGGCAACCAGCTCGGTGCGACGGACGAGCGCGACCTGTTCGCCTGGGCTGTCCACCTGTGCACCGACATCCAGCCGAAGGCGCTGCTCCTGGAGAACGTCAAGGGCCTGAGCGGCAACCGGTTCTCCGCGTACCGCCAGCACATCCTCGAACTCCTCCACAACGCCGGGTACGTCGGCGAGTGGCGGCTCCTGGAGGCCCACCAGTTCGGCGTCTCCCAGCTGCGGCCGCGGTTCGTCCTGGTCGCGCTGCAGAAGGAGTTCGCCGAGTACTTCCACTGGCCTGAGCCCTCGGCCGAGAAGCCCCCCACGGTCGGCGAGCTCCTCAAGGACCTCATGGCGGAGGACGGCTGGGCAGCTGAGCACGTGGAGGCCTGGGCCGCCAAGGCCTCGGCCATCGCGCCCACCATCGTCGGGGGCTCCAAGAAGCACGGCGGCGCCGACCTGGGCCCGACCAGGGCCAAGGCCGCCTGGCGCGAGCTCGGGGTCGACGCGATGGGCGTGGCCGACAAAGCTCCCGGGGCTGACAAGGGCGGCGACCACCTGCCCAAGCTGACCACGGCCATGGTCGCCCGCATCCAGGGCTGGAGCGGCGAGGACTACTACTGGGAGTTCCAGGGCCGCAAGACCACCGTCTACCGCCAGATCGGCAACGCGTTCCCGCCACCCGTCGCCGAGGCGCTCGGCAAGGCCATCAAGAGCGCACTGCGCAAGGAGAAGAAGCGGGAGGACTCGGTCGAGTGGGCGCGTCCCGACCTCGACCCGGTGTACCTGCTGCTCCGCCACTACCCTGGCAAAGCCCCTCTCACCGCGCAGAAAATGGCCGACCTCATCGCGGTGTCCGGCGGCAAGAAGCTCCCCGTACCGGAGATCGAGCGCCGCATCGCCCACATCGAGCGCGACTTCCACGTGGAGAAGACGGCCCGCAGCAACGGGGAGCTGGCGTACCAGCTCGGGGAGTTCAAGGCCTTCATCGGCCAGCAGGACCACGCCCGCCACGACTACTTCGCCCAGCACCGGGGGAAGGTCAGCTGACGGCCCCGCCTGTGCGTCGCTGCCGGACGTACTCGACCACAGTCGGCGCACAGGACTCCGCTGCCTCGTGCTCCCAGAACCGCAGGACGAGCCAGCCCTCGGCCTCAAGCCGGGCATCGGTGTCCCGGTCCCGCTGGACGTTGCGGCCGATCTTCTCCCGCCAGTAGTCCGGGTTCGTCTTGGGCGGGACGAAGTGGTCCGGGCACCCGTGCCAGAAGCAACCGTCGACGAAGACGGCGACCCTCGCGGGACGGAACAGCAGGTCCGCGCTGCGCCTCATGCCCTGGAGCGGCTTAGCCGCCACCCGGTAGCGCAGCCCCGCAGCGTGGACCAGCCGCCGCAGTGCGAGCTCCGGCTGGGTGTCCCGGCTGCGGTTCCCCACCATGCTGCGGCGGTTGGCTGCCGACGACGCCCAGGACCCGGGCGGCGGGGCCCACTGCTGCGGCGTCTCCACCGGTGTACCACTGGCCACGGCATCGGCTCCTGTTCCTCCGGAGGGTCGGCCGTCCGGCGCGACCGCGGTCCTCAACACTGCTCCACCTGTCGGGTGTTACCAGCCTAGTGCTCCCTTGCGGGCTGTCCGCTGCGCTCGCCGCGGGCAGCGGCCGCCAGTGGCCACAGGGCCTGGAGCTGGCCGCTCGGTGCATCGGCACGGGGTGGCGGCCGACGACCCCTGGCAGCCCCCCCCGGTGCGGAGTTGCCCGGCCCTGTCCGGGGTGGGGTAATGGGAGGCGGCCGGTGTTCGAGTGGTGGCGACGAGCAGCCCCGGGAGCGTGCGATGAGCGGTGAGCCGGAACCGATCAGTGCCGAGGGCCTGCGGGCGGTGCGGGAGGAGTTGGCGCAGCTGCGGGTGGAGCGGGGGCAGGTGGCCGCGACGCTGCGGGGGGTGGAGCCGGGGGACGCGGCGGATGCGGCGGACGAGTTGCAGCGGGCGGCCGAGGTGGACCGGCTGGACCGGCGGATCACCGAGCTGGAGGCCCGGCTGCGGGAGGCCGCGGTGGCCGGGGAGCCGTCCGCGCGGGTGGTCGGGGTGGGGTCCACGGTGACGGTGCGGTTCGACGACGGCACGGAGGAGACCGTCGAGGTCTCGGAGTTGGCCGAGGAGCGGGACCTCACCCTGGTGACCTACGACAGCCCGCTCGGCAAGGCCCTGCTCGGACGGCACGCCGGGGAGACGGTCACCTACGACACCCCGGCCGGTGCGGCCAGCGCGGTGGTGCTGTCGGTGGGCGAGACGGGGTAGCCCGGCAGGAATTCGGAGCGCTTCGACGCCGGGCTCGTTCCGATATCCCGATAGGTGCCGCCTATCGGCATATCGGAACGGCTTCTTTGACGCCCCGGGACGACCGCCCACAGACTGGACCTGCGAAAACCCGGAAACGGCCGGGAATTCGGCAGACGGTCGGGCAGCGGGAATTCCGGAACGGAGCAGGGCAGGGAATGGGCGCTACCGAGGAAATGCCCGTACCCGGCGCCGATTCCGCCCGCCGCTGGCTCCCGGCGGCCGCCGCCGTCGCCGTCGCCGCGTGGGGCGCCAACCAGTTCACCGCGCTCGCCACCGTGTACCGGGCGCGCACCGAGTGGTCGGGCCTGTCGCTGGCCGCGATGTTCTCCGTCTACCTGGTCGGGCTGGTGCCCGGGCTGCTGCTGGGCGGGTCCGCCGCCGACCGGTACGGGCGGCGGCGGACGGTGCGCGGCGCGCTGGGCCTGTCCGCCGCCGCCAGTGCCGTGCTGGCGCTGCCGCAGGAGCCTGCCGTGTTCGCCGCCCGGCTGGCCACCGGCTTCGCGGCCGGGCTGGTCTTCGTGGCCGGGACGGCCTGGCTGCGCGAGCTCTCCGGGCCCGGCGTCCCGCCCGAGCGGGGCGCCCGCCGGGCGATGTACGCCACCGGTACGGGCTTCGCGGCGGGCGCGCTGGCCGCCGGGGTGATCGCCGAGTGGCTGCCCGCCCCGACGGTGCTGCCCGCCCTCGCCCACGCGCTGGGCTGCCTGGTGGTCCTGCGGGCCACCCGCGGCCTCCCGCAGCGCGCCCGGAGCAGGGGCGGCACGCCGCCGCCGCGCGCCGCGGCAGCACGCCACCCCCGGTTCCGCTACGTCGTGCTGCCCGCGAGCCCGGCCGTGCTCGGCGCCGCCACCGTGGCGTACGTGGTGCTGCCGCCGCTGGTCGCCGACCGGGTGCCCGGCTACGCGCCGCTGTTCAGCGGCCTGGTCGCGGCGCTGACGCTGGCCACCGGCGTCGTCGCCCAGCCCTTCGCCGCCCGGCTGGACGACACGAGCAGCGCCCGGGCCACCCTGACCGCGATGGCCACCGTGATCGCCGGGCTGCTGCTCGGCGCCGAGGCCGCCGCCCGCGGCTCGGTGGCCCTGGTGGTGGCGGCGGCCGTGGTCCTCGGCACCGGGTACGGGCTGACGCTCGGCGCGGGGCTGCACGAGGTGGAGCGGCTCACCCCGCCCTCCTCCGGGCCGACCTCCGCCTCGCTCTACCAGAGCACCACCTCCAGCGGGTTCCTCACCCCGCTGCTGCTCGCCGGCACCGCCGGCACCGCCTCCTACCCGGCGCTGCTGGCGGGCATGGCGGCGATCGGCCTGCTCTGCCTGGCGGTCACCGCCGCCCACAGCCGCCGCCACCTGCCCGCCGCCCCGGGCGCCCTCGACGCCCCCGCCCCCGACGCCCCGGACACCCGCGCCGCCCCCAGCACCCCGTCCGTCCCGCCCGCCGCCGCCAGGAGGGAGGATGCATCCGTACCGACCTGACCGCGACCACCGAGGAGCCGACCACCATGGGCCGAGTGACCGTCCCCCGCAGGGTGCTGCGGCTGCGCCGGGGCACCCCCTCGTACCGTCCCGACACCCTGGCCGCCGAGGAGCCGATGGAGATCCGGGTCGGCGGGCGCCCGCTGACGGTGACCATGCGCACCCCGGGCAGCGACTTCGACCTGGCGGCCGGCTTCCTGGTCAGCGAGGGCGTCGTGCACGCCGCCGGGCAGGTGGCCGGGATCCGCTACTGCGCCGGCGCCACCGCCGACGGCGGCAACACCTACAACGTGGTGGACGTCCTGCTCGCCCCCGGCGTGCCCGCCCCGGACGCCTCGCTGGAGCGCAACTTCTACACCACCTCCTCCTGCGGCCTGTGCGGCAAGGCCAGCCTGGACGCGGTGCGCACCACCGCGCCGTGGAGCGTCGCCGAGGACGGGCTGAGCGTCACCCCGGCGCTGCTCTCCGCGCTGCCGGACCGGCTGCGCGCCGCCCAGAAGGTCTTCGACAGCACCGGCGGCCTGCACGCGGCCGGGCTGTTCGACGCCGAGGGGCGGCTGCTCTGCCTGCGCGAGGACGTGGGCCGGCACAACGCCGTGGACAAGGTGGTCGGCCACGCCCTGCGCGAGGGCCTGCTGCCGGCCCGTGGCACGGTGCTGATGGTCAGCGGCCGGGCGTCCTTCGAACTGGTACAGAAGGCGGTGATGGCCGGCGTCCCGGTGCTCGCGGCGGTCTCCGCGCCGTCCTCGCTGGCCGTGGACCTCGCGGAGGAGACCGGGCTGACCCTGGTCGGCTTCCTGCGCGGCGACTCGATGAACGTCTACACCCGCACCGACCGCGTCGACACCGCGACCACCGGCGCCACCACCGGCACCACCGCCGCCACCGGGGCCGACACCAAGCCCGCGACCGCGCCCGAGACCACCGCCGACACCACCGCCGAGACCACCGCCGACACCACCGCCGCCGGGTAGCAGATGCTCCTCCGCCAGCTCGAGTACCTCGTCGCGCTCGCCCGCGAGCGCCACTTCGCCCGCGCCGCCGAGGCCTGCCGGGTCTCCCAGCCCGCGCTCTCCGAGGGCCTGCGCAAGCTGGAGGACGAGCTGGGGGTGCTGCTGGTGCGGCGCGGCCGCGCCTACGAGGGCCTGACCCCCGAGGGCGAGCGGATCGTGCTGCGGGCCCAGCGCATCCTGGCCGACCGGGACGCCCTGCGGGACGAGGTGGACGCGCTGCGCACCGGGCTGAGCGGACGGCTGCGGATCGGCTCGGTGCCGACCGCCTCCGGCGCCGTCCCGCTGCTCACCGGACCCTTCTGCGACGCCCACCCGCTCGTCGCCGTCGAGCTGTCCACCGACCTCCGCTCCGACGAACTCCTGCGCCGGGTACGGAACTTCGAGATCGACGCCGGCCTCAGCTACCTGCCGGGGCCGGACGCCGAGGACCTGCGGGCGCTCCCGCTCTACCAGGAGCGGTACGTCCTGCTGACCGGCCCGGCCGAGGAGTGGGCGCGCCACCCGCGGGCGACCTGGGTGGAGGCCTCCCGGCTGCCGCTGTGCCTGCTGCACCCGGGGATGCAGGGCCGCCGGGTGCTGGACGGGGTGTTCGCCGGCCTCGGGCTGGCGGCGGCGCCCCGGGTCGAGACCGACTCGGTGGCCTCGCTGTTCGCCCACGTCCGCACCGGCCGCTGGGCGAGCATCGTGCCGTACGCCTGGCTGCACGTGTTCGGCGTACCGCCCGGGATGCGGGCCGTCCCGCTGGTGGAGCCCGCGCACAGCGCGCCGATCGCGCTGGTGACCACCGCCCGGGAGCCCGGCCCGGTGACGGCCCGCGCCCTGCTGGAGGTCGCCCGGCGGACGGACTTCTCCGCCCTCCTCGGGGCCCTGCCCGACCGCTAGCCACCCGAGCGCCCCGCAGCGCCCCGGCCTGGAGCGGTTCGACCGGGTGGACGTCACCAGCACCGCCCGGGACGGCAGCACCCGCTCGGTGCACGGCCACCTGGCCGTGCCGTACGGCGTCCCGCGCGGCTGCGCGGCCGGGTACATGCCGGAGCTGAACGTGCTGTGCGCGATCGGCGACCACAGCACCCGGAGCGACCAGCCGATCATGAAGCACCTGCCGGTGACGGTCACCAGGTTCCTAGCTAGGACCTGTCGCCAAGGCCCCGGCCCGGCCTCAGTCGGAGGGCTGGGGCGTCCAGCGGTGCAGGCCCTTGCGGTCGTAGTAGCGGGTCATCCCGAAGCCGAACAGCAGGGCCAGCACCACCCCGACGCCGATCATGACCCAGCCGCGGGTCAGCCCGGCGTCGGCCCGGGCGTCGAAGAAGAGGATCGCCCGGATGCCGTCGCTCAGCTGGCGCATCGGCTCGAAGACGCTCAGGAAGCGGTAGAAGCCCGGCACCGCCTGGAGCGGGACGGTGGCGCCGGAGGAGGGCAACGCCAGCGCGATGAAGACGAACATCGACACCAGCTGCCCGATCCCGCCGAACGCGGCGTTGATCGCCTGCACCCCGAGGCCCACGGCGAGGCTCGCACAGAAGGAGAAGGCCCAGAGCAGCGCCTGGTGCGGGGCGTCCATGCCGAGGATGCCGACGGCGCAGAGCAGCACCAGCGCGGAGGTGAGCAGCATGATCCCGGCCGTCATGACCATCTTGAGCAGCAGCGTCTGGGTGCGGCTGATCGGGACGGTCGGGCGGCGGGTGTGCCAGGGGCCGATCTCGCTGTCGCTGTAGCCGAGCGCGCCGTCCACGCCGTTGTGGATGATGTTGCCGCCGATGAAGCCGGTCAGCACGGCGAGCAGGGTGTAGTAGAAGGCGCTCAGGCCGAGCCCGCTGTGGCCGCCGATCGCGTGGCCGACCCGGGTGGTGACGGCGATCGGGTCGGCGAGCAGCAGCCGCGCGGTGGCGCCGGTGTCCGGGCCCGGGGCGCCGGCGGCGGGGGGCAGCGCGGCCAGCAGCTGCTTCCCCGCGGCCAGCGAGGCCTGGTGGGCGGCGTTCTGGGCGATCTGCGCGGCCATCGAGGAGCCGAGGCTGCCCAGGCCGGGGTTGGTCAGCACGGAGACGGTCGGCCGCTCGGTGGCGCCGCCGGCGACCAGCGCGGTGACGGCGGCGGAGAAGTCCTTCGGGACGACCAGCGCGCCGTAGACCTTGCCCGAGGCGAGCAGCTCGTCCAGCCCGGCCGCGTCCACCTGCCGCCACCGGACGGTGCTGCCGGGGGTGCCGGCCACCACCGCGCCGGCCAGCCGGGCGCCGAGCGGCTCCGGCTGGCCGGGCGGGGGCGGGCCCTGGTCCTCGTTCACCAGGGCGATCGGCATCCGGTGCAGGTGCCCGCTCGGGTCGAGGATGCCGCCCATGTAGAGCAGCGAGAGGACGACGGCCAGCAGGCCGCACAGGATGCTCGGGAAGAGCCACAGCTTCGGGCGCCGGGCGAGTGCCAGTGCCCGTGCCTGCCGGGGAGCCCCCTGGGAGTCCGTGGTCGCCATGCCGCCCCTCGGTTTCGGGCACGCCCTGGTGCCGCGCGCCGGTACGGCGGGAAGTCGTTCCGTGCCGGTCCGGCGGCCAAACCCCCGTCACCCGGGTGGCCGCCGCCCTGGCGGACCACCCCGGAAAGGTAAAGGTTTAACCAAGTGCGCAAGTATCACCCCCGGACGGGACTAAGCTCTGAGCGTTGGGGTGAACCGGCGGTCGCGCTGCGCGGGCCGGTGAACTCCTTGCCGCGTCGATGATCACGCGCCACGGGGTGCGCCGGCCGGGAGGAGGCGAGAGACATGGATTGCAGTAGTCCGGGCCACAGTCGCCCCTACCCCCGCCTGCCCTCGTACACCTCCGGCACGCGGTAACGCCCTTCCCTGCACGCCGCCCTGACGGTCCGTCAGTCGCGACGCCACGTCACGCCCGCACGCGGCCCCGCCGTGCCCGCACGCCGTCCGTACGGGCCCCGCCGCCGCGCGCCGGTGTGCCGTGCCCGCCCGCAGGGAGCGCTGCCGCCTGCCTCCGACCCGCCCCGCCTGCCCGGGGCCCAGGGAGGAACCCCATGACCACCCACGCCACGTTGAACTCCACGGCCCCCGAGCCGCGTTCGGCCGTCCTGGACGACGCGCACCTCGGCGACATCAAGGGTGCGCTCGGCACCATCCGGCTCGACGACACCACCCCCCGCCACGGCCTGTCGGCCCGGCTGAAGACCCTGCTCGCGATCGTCGGGCCCGGCCTGATCGTGATGGTCGGCGACAACGACGCCGGCGCCTTCTCCACCTACGGGCAGGCCGGCCAGGACTACGGCACCCAGCTGCTGTGGACGCTGCTGATGCTCGTCCCGGTGCTCTACGTCAACCAGGAGATGGTGCTGCGGCTGGGTGCCGTCACCGGTGTCGGGCACGCCCGGCTGATCCTGGAGCGCTTCGGGAGGTTCTGGGGCGCGTTCAGCGTGATCGACCTCTTCCTCCTGAACGCGCTGACGCTGGTCACGGAGTTCATCGGGGTCACCCTCGCCGCCGGGTACCTGGGCCTGCCGAAGGCGGCCTCGGTGGTGCTGGCGGCCGGCGTCATCATCGCCTCGGCCTTCACCGGCTCGTTCCGGCGCTTCGAGCGGGTCGCCATCACCCTGTGCATAGGCTCGCTGCTGCTGGTGCCGGTCTACTTCATGGTCCACCCGGCGACCTCGCGGATGGCGCACGACTTCGTCGTCCCGGGCATGCCGGGCGGGGGCGGCCGGCTCGCGGCCGTGATGCTGGTGGTCATCTCCATCGTCGGCACCACCGTGGCGCCCTGGCAGCTGTTCTTCCAGCAGTCGTACGTGATCGACAAGCGGATCACCCCGCGCTTCATGCGGTACGAGAAGGCCGACCTGTGGATCGGCATCGTGGTCGTGATCGTCGGCGCCGCCGCCATGATGGGCCTCACCGCCGCCGCCTTCGCGGGCACCGACGGCTTCGGGCAGTTCTCCGACGCGGCCGCCGTCGCCCGGGGCATCGAGGACAAGGCCGGACGCCTGGCCGGCGTGCTGTTCGCCGTCGCGCTGCTGGACGCCTCGATCATCGGCGCCTTCGCGGTGTCCCTGTCCACCGCGTACGCGATCGGCGACGTCTTCGGCATCCGGCACTCGCTGCACCGCGGGGTGAAGGGCGCCAAGGGCTTCTACGGGATCTACGCGGGCCTGGTGGTCGTGGCGGCGGCGGTGACGCTGCTCTCCACCGACTACACCCAGGGCCTGATGACCCAGTTCGTCCAGGTGCTGGCCGGGGTGCTGCTGCCCTCCGCGACCGTCTTCCTGCTGCTGCTCTGCAACGACCGGGCCGTCCTCGGCCCCTGGGTGAACGGCCCCAGGACCAACGCCTTCACCTCGGCGGTGGTCGGCGTGCTGGTGATGCTCTCGCTGGTCCTCACCGCCGCCGTGGTCTGGCCGGACATCGGCTCCGACGCGATCCTGCGGATCATGACGGGCTGCGGCGTCGCCGGGGTGCTCGTCGCGGGGTACTTCTTCACCCTCGGGCGGCGCGGCACCAAGGAGGACCCGATCGACCGCACCGGCCGCGCGGACTGGCGGATGCCCCCGCTGGCGACCCTCGACAAGCCGGTGCTGTCCACCGCCCGCAAGGTCGGCATGGGCGCCCTGCGCGCCTACCTGCTGGTCGCGATGGCGATGGTCGTCGTCAAGATCGTCCAGACCGCGCTCCACCACTGAGCCGGCGGCTGCCCGCCGCACCCCGCCCCGTCCACCGACCCGTCACGGAGGTGACCTGCCATGTCCGTCGTCGCCGCTTTCCGGCCCGCCCGTCCGTCCACCGACCGGGGCCGGCTGCGCTCCGCCCTCGCCGCCGTCGGCCGACGCCTGGCGGCGAGCCCGCTCGACCACCCCGTCCTGCGGGCCGCCCCGGCTCCGGCCGCCGGCCCGGCGGGCGGGGGCGGGGCGGGCGGCGGCCGGCTGCGGGCCCGCTGGCGGGCCGTCACGGCTCCGGACGGGACCACCCGGCTGGAAGCCGCCTGGCACCCGGAGCGCTGAGCGGCCCGGAGGGGACGGCCCGCCCCGCCCCCTCCGGCCCTGTCCCCTCCGGCCCTGCCCTCTCGGCCCCACCCGCTCCGGCCCCCACCCCCTCCGGCCCCGACCCGTTCGCCCACGACCCCGAAGGAGTCCGACCCCATGGCCCTGCGCTACCCCAGGATCGACGCCCTGTTCTCGGATCGCCCGGTCACCGCCCCCTCCCGGCGCCCGACCCCGGTACCGGCCCCCGCACCCGGCCTGGTGGTGGACACCGAGCAGCGCACCGTCACCGTCGAGGGCCGCGCCGTCACCATGCCGTACCTGGAGTTCGAGCTGCTCGCGCACCTGGTCGGCAACCCGCTGCGGGTGCACTCCCGGC
The DNA here is from genome assembly GCF_044391605.1 of Kitasatospora sp. NPDC018619. Taxonomy (NCBI): domain Bacteria; kingdom Bacillati; phylum Actinomycetota; class Actinomycetes; order Kitasatosporales; family Streptomycetaceae; genus Kitasatospora; species Kitasatospora sp. NPDC018619. The sequence continues at coordinate 89,482 of NZ_JBISAI010000001.1, read as the reverse complement.
GCCAGCTGATGGAGAACGTCTGGGGCCGCCCCGACACCGGCGACTCCCGCACCGTCGCCACCCACATCGCCCGGATCCGGCGCAAGCTCGGCCCCGGGCACCGGGAGGCGATCGCCACCGTCCGCCAGATCGGCTACAAGTACGACCCCCGGCTGGCCCGCACCGCCTGACCCCGCCCCCGAAGGACCCGACACCGACCCGAAGGAGGACCCGCGATGACCCGAACCGCCCTGTTCCCCAGGACCGGCAGAGGGGCCGCGCTGTGCGGCGTCCTGCTGCTGACCACCGCCGAGGGCCTCGCCGTCGGCCTCGCGCCCCACCCCCTGCGGCTCTTCCTGTCCGGCACCCTCATCGGCGCCTCCGTCGCCGGGCTGCTGCTCGCCCTGCTGCTGGCCACCAGTCGGCGGCGGGCGGGCGGCGGCACGGCCCGGGCAGGTGACGGCGCGGCACGGGCGGGCGACGGCGCGGCACGAGCGGGCGACGGCGCGGCCCGGGCGGGCGGCGGCACGGCCCGGGCGGGCCACGGGCCGCTCCGCGACGACGCCCAGTGGTTCAGCGCCCGCTCGCTGGACGGCTTCCCGATGGACCTGGTCCGCCCGCTGCTGCTCGCCCCCGGCGCGCCCGCGCTGGGCCGGCTCTACACCGCCTGGGTGTTCGCCACCCACGGGCACGACCCGCAGTGGATCGCCCGGCACCTGGAACTGCCCGTCCGCACCTCCCGGCTGCTCGTCACCGCCGCCCGGCGGCACGCCTCCGCCGACGGGTAGCGGGCCGGGGCCCGGGGCGGACCGGCGGGCGAACGGGTCTGCGCACGAACGGGTTTGCGCACGGACGCACGAACGGGACTGCCCATGGACGCACGAACGGGTTTGCGTACGGACGCACCGAGGGAGCAGACTGCCCGGGTTTGCGCCGGAGGTACCGCCATGACCCTGCCGAAGTCCGTCCCGGGCCCGCCCCGGGCGCCGCTGCCCGCCCGGGCGGCGAGCCGCCTCGGCGGACGGTTGTGGGTGGACCTGGTCGTCGCGGCCGCCGTCCTGGTGCTGCTCCACCTGCTGCTGCGCCTCGGCCAGGGCGGCGCCCTGCGCTTCTCCACCGCCCCGGACGCGGCCGTCGACACCGACCCGGCCCGGCTGCCGTACGACGCGCTGCGCTCGCTGCTGCGGATGTTCGCCGCGCTCGTCGTCTCCGTCGTCTTCACCTTCGGATACGCCTACGCCGCCGCCCGCAGCCGCCGGCTGGAGCGAGTGCTGATCCCGGCGCTGGACGTCCTCCAGTCGGTGCCGGTGCTCGCCTTCCTGAGCGTCGCGGTCTCCGGCTTCCTCGCGCTCTTCCCCGGCTCGGTGCTCGGCCTGGAGTGCGCCGCGGTGTTCGCCGTCTTCACCTCCCAGGCCTGGAACATGACCTTCGCCTTCTACCAGGCGCTGGTCTCGCTGCCGCGCGAGCTCGACGAGCTGTCCCGCTCGTTCGGGTTCAGCCGGTGGACGCGGTTCTGGAAGGTCGAACTGCCCTCCGGCATGATCGGCCTGGTCTGGAACGGCATGCTCGGCTTCGGCGGCGGCTGGTTCTTCCTGGTCGCCTCCGAGGCGATCACCGTGAACGGCCAGCGGTACGCCCTGCCCGGGGTCGGCTCGTACGCGGGCGCGGCGATCGCCGCCGGGGACCTCGGCCGGGTCGGCTGGGCGATCGCCACCATGGTGGTGCTGGTGGTCGGCGTCAACTTCCTGTTCTGGCGGCCGCTCACCGCCTGGGCCGAACGGTTCAAGAACGAGCAGGCCGAGGCCACCGAGGTGCAGCGCTCGGTCGTGCTGGACCTGCTGCGCCGCTCCCGCCTGCCCGCCGCGCTCGGCGGGGCGCTGCGCCCCCTCGGGCGGGCCCTGAACCGGGCCGGCCGGGTGTTCGGCACCGCCGGGCGCCCGGCCGCCGTGCACGCCGGCCGGCGGCGGGCCGGGGACGTCGCCTTCGCCCTCGTCGCGGGCGGCATCGTGCTCTGGGGCGTGGTCGACCTCGGCCGCTACCTGGCCGACCGCACCGGCCTCGGCGTCTTCGGCGAGCCGCTGCTGCTCGGGCTCGCCACCCTGGCCCGGGTGGTGGTGCTGGTCGCGGTGGCCACCGTGGTCTGGGTGCCGGTCGGCGTGTGGATCGGCTTCTCGCCCCGGCTGACCAGGATCGCCCAGCCCGTCGTCCAGGTGCTGGCCGGCTTCCCGGCCAACTTCGCCTTCCCGCTGGTGGTCTGGCTGCTGCTGCGCACCGGGGTGTCGATCGACCTCGGCGGCATCCTGCTGATGGCGCTCGGCTCCCAGTGGTACATCCTCTTCAACGCCATCGCCGGCGCCATGGCCGTGCCCACCGACCTGCGCGAGGCCATGGACGACCTCGGCGTGCGCGGCCGGCAGCGCTGGCGGCGGCTGATCGTCCCGGCGGTCTTCCCCGCGTGCGTCACCGGCGGCATCACCGCCTCCGGCGGCGCCTGGAACGCCTCCATCGTCGCCGAGGTGGTCACCTTCGGCTCCACCACGCTCACCGCGACCGGCCTCGGCGCGTACATCGCCCGGGCCGCCGAACACGGCGACCACCCCCGCCTGCTCGCCGGGGTCGCGGTGATGAGCCTGTACGTCGTCCTCCTCAACCGTCTGCTCTGGCGCCGGCTGTACCGGCTGGCCGAGCGCCGCTACTCGCTGTAGTCCGGAGTCCGCCGATGCGCCTGCCGTTCCGCCGCCGCACCACCACCGCCGCCACCCCTGCCCCCGGGCCGGCCCGGGCTCCGGCTCCCGCCGCGGCCCCGGCTCCCGGCACGGCTCACGCCACCGCCCCGACTCCGGCCACGGCCGCGGAGGGGCAGGGCGAGGTCCTGCTGGAAACCGTCGGCCTGACCAAGGCCTATGCCGGAGCCGCCGGCGAACTGCCGGTGCTCTCCGGCATCGACCTGACCGTACGGGCCGGGGAGATCGTCGCCGTGCTCGGGCGCTCGGGCTCCGGCAAGTCCACCCTGCTGCGCTGCCTGGCCGGGCTGATCCCGCCCAGCTCCGGCACCGTGCGCTACCGCGGCGCCCCGCTCACCGGCGCCAACCCCGGCACCGCGCTGGTCTTCCAGACCTTCGCGCTGCTGCCCTGGCTGACCGTCCGGCAGAACGTCGAGCTCGGTTTGGAGGCCCGTGGGGTGCCGCCCCGGGAGCGCGCCCGCGCCGCCGCCCAGGCCATCGACCTGATCGGCCTGACCGGCTTCGCGTCCGCCTACCCCAAGGAGCTCTCCGGCGGCATGCGCCAGCGGGTCGGCTTCGCCCGGGCGCTGGTCGTCGAGCCGGACGTGCTGATGATGGACGAGCCGTTCTCCGCGCTCGACGTGCTCACCGCCGAGAACCTGCGCGGCGAGCTGATGGAGCTGTGGGACTCCGGCCAGTTCCCCACCCGGGCCGTCGTGCTGGTCACCCACAACATCGAGGAGGCGGTGCTGATGGCCGACCGCATCGTGGTCCTCGGCACCCGCCCGTACGGGACCATCCGCGAGACCGTCGAGGTCGCCCTGGAGCGGCCGCGCGACCGCGACTCGGCGGCCTTCGACGAACGGGTGGACCGGGTGTACCGGATCATGACCGGCCGCCCCAGGGACACCCGGGCGCCCGGCCGCAGCGACCCCGCTCCCGACCGCCGCACCGTCGCCAACACCCCGCTGCCCACCGCCGGCGTCGACGGCCTCTCCGGGCTCGCCGAGACGGTCGCCCACCGCGGCGGGAGCTGCGACCTGGCCGGCCTCGCCGACGAACTCGGGCTCGACATCGACGACCTGCTCCCCCAGGTCGACGCCCTCGACCTGCTCGGCTTCGCCGAGGTCCACGGGGACGACCTGCTGCTCACCGAGACCGGCAGCGCCTACGCCGGGGCCGACGTCCAGGACTCCCGCGCCGTCTTCGCCGCCGCGGCCCTGGAGGTGCCGCTGGTCAAGCTGATCGCCAACAGCCTCGGCGACCGGCCCGGGGCCACCGTCCGCGCCGGCTTCCTGCGCGACCTGCTCGGCCGCCACTACACCGTCGAGCAGACCGACCGGCAGCTGGAGACCGCGACCGACTGGGGCCGCTACGCGGGGCTCTTCGGGTACGACGCCGACCGCCAGGAGTACCGGCCGGCGAACCGGCCGGGCGCCGCGGGCTAGGCGTCCTCGGCTGGGCGTCCTCGGCTGGGCGTCCTCGGCTGGGAGCCGTCCGGCCGATGACAGTACGGCCACCTGCGCGCCCGTACCCCCTCGCCCGACACGCTCTTCCGCGCCGAACTCGCCCAGCCGGTCCGCCCCTTGGGCCCCGCCATCCGGGCGCCCCGGCAGGCACCGGAAAACCGCTACCCGGGCACCTGTGTGACTGGCTACGCTCACCTGCTCTGACCAGCACAGATGCGGAGAACGCAGGACGCAGCAGTTCACCGACCGCCAGGGCCGGGCCGTGACGCTTGAGGACATCACGGAGGACAACTGGCGCGATGTCGCCGACGTGGCGCCCGCCGACGAGCAGCGCCGGTACGTGGCCGCGCTCGCGGCGCGCTACCTCCTGCTCTCCCAGCGCGGCGAGGTGTGGACGTCCCTCGCCGTCCGCGCCTGTGACGACGTCGTGGGCCACGTCATGTGGGCGTACGACGACGAGGACGGCACCCACTGGATCGGCGGCATGGTGGTGAGCGCGGCCGAACAGGGCAAGGGTGTGGGCCGCGCCACCCTGGGCGCCGTGATCGAGCGCCTGTCGGCGCTGCCGGGGTGCCGGGAGATCCGGCTCTCGTACCACCCGGACAACACTTCCGCCGGCCGCCTCTACACCTCGTTCGGCTTCCAGCCGACCGGGGACTTCGAGGACGAGGAGATCGTGGTGGCGCTTCCAGTCAGCTAGCTAACCGGTCGCCGGGCGGCGGCGCACCGCGCGGGCCGGGCGGGCGAAGGGCTGCCGCGCGGTCGCCCCGGCCGGGGCGGCGCCGTCGTCGTCACCGCCGTCGCGGCGGGCGGGAAGGTCCTGGGCGACCAGCGCGGCCTCGGTGAGCAGCCCGCGCACCTCGGTGGCCCGGTAGAAGATCCGCGTCCCCTCCCGGCGTGCCACCACCAGCCCGGCCGCCCGGAGCTTCGCCAGGTGCTGGGAGGTCGCCGCGACGTGCGCCCCCAGCAGCTCGGCCAGCTCGCTCACCGGCAGCTCCCGGCCGCTCAGCGCCCACAGCAGCCGGTAGCGCGACGGGTCAGCCACCGCCTTCAGCACCGCCACCGCCCGCTCGGCCGCCTCGGCGTCCCAGGCCTCTTCCCGCGCACCACCCATACCGGGATCGTACCGAGCCGGGCGCGGACGCCCGGAGCCGGGAAGCCCGGCCCCGCCCTGCCCCGCCCTGCCGCGCTCGGCCCCGCCCTGCCGTACTCGGGCCCCGTCCTGCCGCGACCTGCCGCGCTCGGCCCCGCCCTGCCGCGTACCGAGGGCGAGCGGACCGGGCTGCCCGGTGGTGTCAGGTCTCCTCCGGTTGCGTCAGAACCCTGTCGCGGCCGGTCCGGACGGGGAGGATGGGTCGAAGGACCGCGGGACAGCTGCCGAAGCGCCCGTCCGAAGCCCGACGCCCCGAGGAGCGCCGCCGCATGCTGCACGTCGACGTGGCATCCATGACCGCCCGCCAGCGACAGCGCCTGCTGCTGTGGAGCGTGGTCCCCCGGCCGGTCGCCATGGTGAGCACGGTCTCCCCCGGCGGAGCCGTCAACCTGGCGCCCTTCTCGTACTTCACCGCCGTGGGCCACTCCCCGATGGCGCTGCTCTTCTGCGCCGGCCGGCTGGCCGACGGCACCGAGAAGGACTCCTGCCGCAACGCCCGCCTGCCCGCCGAGGGCGGCACCGGGGAGTTCACCGTCAACGTCCTGGTCGAGCAGCACGCCGGGGCCGCCGCCACCGCGGCGAAGCCCCTCCCGTACGGCGAGTCGGAGTACGAGCCGGCCGGGCTGCGCGCGCTGCCCGGGCACGCCGTCCGCTCGCCGCGCATCGACGGCTCGCCGATCGCCTTCGAGTGCCGCACCTCCTCGGTGCTGCCGGTCGGCGATCACCTCGTGGTCGTCGGGGAGGTGGTCCACGTCGTCGTGCAGGAGGGGCTGGTGGACGAGGCCGGCTTCCACGTCGACCTGGACCGCCTCGGCGCGGTCGGCCGGATGGGCGCCGCGGACTTCGTGCGCACCCGGGACCGCTACGCCGTCGACGGCTGACGCCCGACCGGCGGGAGCCCGACCCCGCGGGCCACGGCCCCGCTGCCCCGGAGCCCTTCCTCTCCCCCCGGCCCCCGTGGCCGTTCCCTGCGGCCGTTCCAGGGGGCGGCGAAAGCGCAGGTCAGAGAGGGTGGAACCGTTCCAGCGTCCCGGCTCGGCCGGAAGGTCTGGCGGCCGGGGCGGCCGGCGGACCAGAGTGCTGCCCAGCGGTCGGCGCCGACGGCCCGCCGCTCCGCATCCGCATCCGCACCGTTCCGGGGGAACCTCCATGTCCGATCGCCGTACCGTGTCCGCCCGCCGCTCGCTGTTCGTCCCGGCCGCCCTCGCCCTGGGCGCCGCCCTCGCCCTGACCGCCTGCGGGCCGGACGGCGGCGGCCCGGCCCCGGCCCCGGCCGCGCAGCCCGCGCAGAGCACCGCCGCCACCACCGCGCCGGGCGCCGGAGAGCCCACCGCCCCGGCGGCGCCCACCGCCCAGCCGACCGCCGGTGCCCCCGCTCCCGGCGCCGCCGCTCCCGGTACCGCCGCTCCCGCCGCTCCCGCCGCACCGGCCGGGGCCGGCTCCGCCCGCCCCAGGACCCCGGTGGCGGCCCCCGCGGCGGGCGGCACGACCGCGGCCGGCGGCGACGAGGCGTACGCCTACACCCACTCCTGCAAGGCCGACAAGCTGACGGTCAAGGTGTCCACCCGGGCCGGTGCGCCCGACCAGCGGGTGATCGAGGTGCACAACCAGGGCAGCACCTACTGCGGCCTGAGCTACTACCCGCTCGTCGCCATCGGCAAGGCGAACGCCGCCGACCGCGGCGACAGCGTCACGCCGCTGGTGCCGGGCGGCCTCGGCGGTCCGCCGGCCTACGCCCTGGCCCCCGGCAGGAGCACCTACGCGGTGGTCGACCTCAACCCCGGCAGCGGCGGCTCGGGAGACTGGAACGAGCTGAACGTGCTGGCCGACGACCAGATGCCCAACTCCGACGCCCGGACCTTCCCGCTCGGCGCCGGCGCGAAGGTCGGCAAGCAGCCGAAGCTCGGCCTCTACCGGGAGAACGTCGCCGACGCGGCCGCCTCCGCCCAGACCGCCGGCAGGAGCTGACCCTCCCTCTGCCGCCCTTCCCCACCGCCCCGCCCCTGGTCAGGGCCCTGCCCGGGCCGGCCGGTACGGTGATCCGCGGACCGACGGTGTCCCGGGCCGGGCCCGGGCGGTGGGGGGAAAGGCAGCACATGGGTGTGGAGACCGAGGAGTTCGCGGCGATGCTGCGCGGGCTCAAGGAGCGTTCGGGCCGCAGCTACGGCGCCCTGGCCACCCGGCTGCACGTCAGCACCTCCACCCTGCACCGCTACTGCAACGGGGCCGCCGTGCCGGCCGAGTACGCGCCGGTGGAGCGGCTGGCCCGGGCCTGCGGGGCGGACGCGGGGGAGCTGGTCGAGCTGCACCGCCGCTGGATCCTGGCCGACGCGGCCCGTCGCCGGGAGGCCGGGGCCCCGGCCGGGGCTCCGGCGGAGGCCCCGCCGCCGGAGGCGCCCCCGGTGGCCGCCGCGCCCGCCGAGGCCTCCTGCGAGGCCTCGGACGAGTCTTCGGACCAGGCTTCGCAGGAGGAGCTGGTGAGTGCCCTGCCCCCCGCGCCCGCCGCGCCGCGCCGCAGCGTCCGCCGCCGGGTGCTGCTGAGCGCGACCGCCGTGGCCGCGCTGGCCGCGGTGGTCTACGGCTTCGGCCTGCGCGACGCCGGCCGCACCCCGCACGCCTCCGCCCCCTCGCCCACCGCACCGGCCGCCACGGCACCGGCCACCGCACCGGCGCCCGCCGCACCGACCGCGCCCGCCGCCGCAGGCTCCGCCCCCACGGACACCCCGGCCGCGAAGGCCCCGGAGACCCCGGAGACCCCGGAGGACCTCCCCGCCCCGTTCAGCGTCCGGGTCCTCGGCAACAACTGGGGCTCCCCCTGCGACCAGTGGTTCCTCTCGCCCCGCTCCCCGGCCCAGATGCCCCCGCCCCCGTCCTCCTCCGGCCGGATCGACGGCTGGGCGTCCTCCCAGCGCCTCGTCCCGGCCGGGCACCTGCGCATCGAGCTGACCGCCCTGGGCGCGGACTCGGACGCCGTCGTGCTGAACGCCATGTACGTCCAGGTGGTCAGCGCCCGCCCCGCCCCCAAGTGGAACGCCTACACGCCCGGCTCCGGCTGCGGCGGCGGCCTCGAACCGGCGGCCTTCGCAGTGGACCTCGACGCCGCCGCACCGCACCTCGTCCCCGCCCCGGGCACGCAGGGCCGCGGAAGGACCGACCCGACGCCCTTCCCGTACCGGATCTCGGCCACCGACCCCCAGGTGATCGACGTGGACGCCGCCACCCGCTCCCAGGACGTCAGCTGGTACCTCGAACTGGAGTGGACCGGCAAGGGCCTCAGCGGGACCATGCAGGTGGGCTCCGGCGACCAGCAGCCCTTCCGCACCGTGGGCATGCACGGCGCCCCGAACTACTTCCACAACGGCACCTCCTGGGCCCCGGCCCACGCCGAGGACTAGGTGTTCCGTCCCGTGGGGTCGGGGATGCGGCCGGCGGTCCCGGTCCCGCCCGCCCCTGGCTCCTGCCAGTACCGTCGGCACAACCGCGGCGGATGACCGACCGCGTCGTCCCCGAACCGCAGCGGCGCCGGCGCCGCCCCACCAGGCAGGGCGTGGTGCTGTCCGCCGGACTGACCGTCGACACCGCGATCCGGCTGATCGGCTCGCACGGCGCCGAGGCGCTCACCGTACGGCGGCTGGGCGCCGCGCTCGGCGCCGACCCGAGCGCGGTCTACCGCTACTTGCAGAGCACCGACGACCTGCTGCTCGCCATAGCCGACGGGCTGGTCGGCCGCGCCCAGCAGGGCCGGCGGCCCACCGGCGACTGGCGCGCCGACCTGCGGGCCGTCGGCCTGCGCATCCACTCCAGCCACCAGGCCCACCCCCAGGCCGCCGTCCTCGCCGCCCACCGCACCACGGGCCGCGCCCACGAGATCGCCGCCGTCGAGGCGATCCTCGACGTCCTGCACACCGCGGGCTTCCCCGACCCGGAGGCCGTCCGGATCTACCACGCCTTCGTCGACCAGAGCCTCGGCTTCGCCGCCCTGGACGCCGCCACGCTCGCCCTCCCGTCCGCCGCCCCGCGCGCCGACCCGCGGGTCTGGCAGGCCGCCTACGGCCGGCTCGACACCGCCGACCACCCCCACATCGCAGCCACCGCCCACCTGCTCGCGGCCGGCATGCGCCGCAGCGGCTACCCGGACGCCCTGGAGCTGCTGCTGGAGGCAGCTGCGGGCCTGCGAAGGCTGAGGCCCGGCTGCGGGCCTGCGAAGGCTAAGGCCCGGCTGCGGGCCGGCGAAGGCTGAGGCCCGGCCGGGCGCCGCTCCGCCGGCCCCGGCCCCGCTCAGTCCGCCGCGTGCACCAGTTCCCCGCCGACGTAGGCGCGCAGCACCCGGGCCGAGGCGATCTCCTCCGGCGGCCCGGTGAGGATGTCCCGGTCGAGCACCACCAGGCCGAGCGGCCTGCGCATCGCGACGCGGGGACTGCCCGCCGCGTCCGCTCTCGGGCCGCCGCCCGTGTCCTTCACCGTCGATGCCAACGGATCACCGCCTTCGTCGTGGGGTGCGCGTGTGGGGGAGTTCCCGCACCGCCCGCACACCGGGCTTCTCCCCACCGTCCTCGCCCTGGGCGCGGTCGCGCCGGCCCGTCAGAGGTCGTCGAGGGGCTCGTCGAGGACGCCCTGGCGGGCGATGATGTAGCCGAGGTGGCCGCGGCTGCGGCTGCCGAGGAGTTCGCTGGCCTTCTGGATGTGGCTGGAGACGGTGCGGGTGCTCATGCCGAGGCGGGAGGCGATGGCCTCGTCGGTGTAGCCGTTGACCATCAGGCGCAGCACGTTCTGGCGGGTGCGGGAGGTCAGCAGCCGGGGGCGGTGGTGGCCCTGCTGGTAGGTGACGGGCTCGGCGCGCTCCCACATCAGCTCGAAGATCTTGAGCAGGTACTCGACCAGCGGCGGGAGTTGGATGAGCATCGCCGCGGCCTCGCGGTCGGCGCCGGCCGGGATGAAGGCGGTGGAGCGGTCGCAGATGATCACCCGGTCGAAGACCTCGTTCAGGGTGCGCACCTGGGCGCCCTGGGCGGTGACCTGCTCGATGTAGGCGAGCGTGGGGCCGTGCGAGCGCACGGTGTGCTGGTAGAGGGTGCGCTGGCGCACCCCGCGGCCGGCCAGGGCGAGGTCGCGCGGGAGCGCGTCGGCCAGCTGCTCGGTCCCGCGGCCGCCGCCCGGCTGTGCGGTGAGCAGCTCCTCGGTGCAGTCGGCGACGGCCTTCTCCAGGGCGGGGTTGATCTCCTCCCCGGCCAGCAGCCGGATCGGCAGCTGGGCCCGCCGCATGACGTCGCGGTAGGCGTGCTCGGCGGCGTGGAAGGAGGTGCGCAGTGCGGCGAGCTGCTCCTGCTGGGCCAGGACGGCGAGTTCGAGCGGGCGGGCCATCCCGGTGGCGGCGATGTCGGGCGGGACGGGGGCGAGCCGCCCACCCGTGCCGGGCAGCGGGCGCAGCAGGCCCATCGCGAGCAGGCACTCGGGGGCCTCGCCGCTCGCCTCCCCCTCGGCCAGCGCCGTGCGGTAGAACTCGATGCCCCGGTCGCAGAGCTGGGGTGTTCCCCTTTCCGCGCAGTTGTCCTGGCTTGGGCACATCTGGGCATCCTTCCGGCTTCGGCATTGCGGCTTCACGAATGCCCGTACCGGCTACCGCCAGGCATCCGAACCGGCAAGATGGACGGTGACTGCCGTTCGGAAGCCGCCCCCCGGGCTCCGACAGCCGTGAGTGTACGCCCAAAGGGCGCGGAAATCATCGGCTCACGGTAGTCGGGCGTGCACGCAGGCGGGGGGAGCCGACGGTGACGGTCACGACCGCACCCGGCAGCGGCGTGCGGGGGAGTTTCGGCACGGCCCACAGACGGAAGGCACCCCCAGTTGCGAGCTGATCCCGACCCGGCGGCACCGCCCGCCGCCCTCGCCGGCCTGGTGGACCAGCGCCTGGTACGACAGTTGGCGGAGGCCGCCGCCGCGCAGGTCGGCTCCGGCGCGGTCCGGCTGCTGGGCGACGGCGGGATTCTCCAGGCCTTCGCCAAGCAGCTGATCGAGGGCGCCCTGGAGCTCGAACTCCAGGAGCACCTGCGCGGATCCGGCGGCGACGACGGCGGGGGCGACGGCAGCGGCAGCGGCAGCGGCAGCGGCTCGGGTGCCGGCACCGGCACCGGCACCGGCACCAACGCCCGCAACGGGGCCCGGGCCAGACGGCTGCTCACCGAGATCGGCCCGGTCGAGGTGCGGGTGCCCCGGGACCGTGAGGGCAGCTTCACGCCCAGGGCCGTCCTCCCCCGCGCCCGCCGGCTGCCGGGGCTCGACCGGCTGGTGATCTCGCTGACCGCGCGCGGCCTCAGCTCGGGCGAGCTGGTGGCGCACCTGGCCGAGGTGTACGGCGTGGAGCTGAGCCGGGAGACCGTCTCGGCCATCACCGACCAGGTGCTCGACGAGCTCGCCGAGCGGCGCGGGCGCCGGCTCGACCCGGTCTACCCGGTGGTCTTCGTCGACTCGGTGCGCAGCGGCCGCTCGGGCGGGCCGCTGGTGCACCTGGCGCTCGGGGTGTCCGTCGAGGGGCGGCGGGAGGTGCTGGGCCTGTGGCCGGCCGCGGACGGCGAGCAGTGGCCGCAGGTGCTGGCGGGGCTGGCCGAGCGCGGGGTGCGGGAGGTGTGGGTGCTGGTCGGCGGCACGGGTGCGGTGCTGGCCGAGGCGGCGGCCGCGCAGTGGCCGCGTACGGTGGTGCACGGTTCGGTGGCGCACCTGTTGCACGCGGCGCTGCGGCACGCGCCCGGCGAGGACTGGGCGGCGCTGGCGCGGGCGTTGCGCGAGACCTGTACCGCGCCGTCCGAGGCGGCGGCGCTGGAGCGGCTGGCCCTGGCCGAACGGGAGTGGGGGCCGAGCCACCGCGAGGTGTTCCGGGCCTGGCGGTCGGCCTGGCCGCTGCTGGCGCCCGGGTTCCGGTTCGGCCCGGAGGCCCGGCGGCTGCTGACCGGCGGGGGCGCGCTGGAGCGGCTGCACGCCCGGCTGCGCCGGATCGAGCAGGCGGCGGGCCGGGTGCAGGACGAGCGGGCCGCGCTCAAGCGCGCCTACCTGGCGACGCTGGTCCTGGAGTCGCCCTCCGGGTCGGGCCGGCCGTGGGTCGAGGACTGGCCCGCCGTCCGGGAGGAGTTGCGCCGGGGCTCGGTCCGGCGGGCGGGGGTGCCCGCCTCCGCCCTCCGATGTCCCCCGCGGCACCGGGGTTCCCACCACTGATCTGACAGCACGCAGTGGGATTTGGATCATGTCTGTCTGTTTTTGACACGATCTGACCGGGCTTCCGGTTCCCGCATTGCGTGTTCACGATCAGAGTCAACGCTTCCAAGCGCGTTTGGGCCTTCGGCAGGATGCATTTCAGAGCGAAGAGGGCAGACCGCCCTCCTCAGGAAGAGGAATTCGCGATGCCAAGCCTTGCCGTCCGCGTCCACAAGACGCTCGGGATCCTTGCCCTCCTGCTGGCCGCCTTCGTGGGCCTCCAACTCCACGCCCAGCCGCACCTGTCCGTGGCCTCCCTCACCGCCCACGACGCCCCGCTCGCGGACTCCGGCTGGGGTCCGTGAGCCCTGGATCCGTCTGACCGTCCCGCTGCGACCACCCCGCTCCTCCCCTTCTCGCACCGCTCCGCACGGCAACGACACTGAGAGGAACCGACGATGGCGAACCCGTTCGAGGATGCCGAGGCCAGCTACCTCGTCCTGGTCAACGACGAGGGCCAGCACTCGCTGTGGCCCGTCTTCAGCCCGGTGCCCGCCGGTTGGCAGCAGGTGTTCGGCCCCACCGGCCGGCAGGAATGCCTCGACTACGTCGAGCAGAACTGGCAGGACCTGCGCCCGAAGAGCCTGATCGCGCACCTGTCCGAGAGCTGATCCCGGCCACCCGCCCCACCCGTCGCCCACCGCCCACCGCCCGTCGGAGCGCCGAGCAGCGCCGCCCCCGTACGGGATCCCCGCCGAGCGGGCCGCTCACCCGGCCGCACCACCTCGGCAGCGGGCCCGGAGCGACGACCGGCACGGAGAGCCCGCCGCTCACCCGGCGCGGCCCCGCGCCCCCGGGCCGCCCCGCAGCGGGCCGCCCGCCCGGCAGCCGGCGCACCGCACCACCGGCGCCCGCCGCCCCCTCCGGCCCCGCCCCGGCGTCCCACCGGAGCGCGCCCGGCGCACCACCCCACCGCAGTGCCCCTCCGCAGCACCCCACCGCAGTGCCCCACCGCCGCGCGGCCGCACCGTCACGCCGCCGGCGCCGTCCCACGTCCGGCGTCTACGCGCGTGCACCGACCGGCACCGGCACGCCACCGCCCTTCGCACCGCCACACCGCGCCCGTACGCCGAACGCCGCACCACCGCACCGCCCCCGCATCCCGCCCCTGCACGCCGCACCCGTACACCGCACCACCGCGCGCCCGTCCACCGCGCCGCCGCCACCCGCAGCACCGCCGGCACACCCAGCACCCAGCACCCAGCACCGCAACATCGCTCCGCCGACCCCCGGCCGACCGCCCCGGGGTCAACCCAGCTCGCCGCCCCCGCCACCGCGGGGGCCAGCCGCACGAGGGAGAGAGTCACATGTCCGGGGTCCAGCAGACGCACAGATCCGAGCAGCGGCCGGAAGCGGCCGAGGTGCTGTGCCGACTGTTCGCGGAGGTGCTCGGCCGGCAGTCGGTCGACCCCGCGGCGGGCTTCTACGACCTGGGCGGCGACCGGCCCGCCGCCGAGCGGCTGCTGGACCTCGTGCACGCCGGCTTCGGTGTACGCCTGGCACTGCCCGTCCTGGCGCAGGCCCCCACCCCGGCCGCGCTGGCCGCCCTCCTCACCGCGGCGGCGCCCGCCGCGGCGACCCTCGGCGAGCTGGTCGACGCCCAGGTCGCCCGCACCCCGGACGCCCCCGCGCTGTACGCCGAGGGCACCACCCTCAGCTACGCCGAACTCGACGCCCGCGCCAACCGGTTGGCCCGGGTGCTGGCCGACCGCGGCCTGGGCGCCGAGGACGTCGTCGCACTGGCCCTGCCGAAGTCCCCCGAGGCGATCGCCGCGATCCTCGCCGTCACCAAGACCGGCGCCGCCTGGCTGCCCGCCGACCCGGCCTACCCGGCCGAGCGGCTGCGCCACATGCTCACCGACTCCCGCGCCGCGCTGGTGCTCACCACCGCCGAGGCCGCCGGGCAGCTGCCCGCGACCGACGCCCCGCTCCTGCTGCTGGACTCCCCCGAGCACCTCGCCGACCTCGCGGCCCGGCCCGCCACCCCGTTCACCGCCGCCGAGCGGGTCCGGCCGGTGAGCACCCTGAACACCGCGTACGTCATCTACACCTCGGGCTCGACCGGTGTGCCCAAGGGCGTGGCCGTCACCCACACCGGGCTGCCCAGCATGATCGGCACCCAGGTCGCCGCGACCGGCGTCGGCCCCGGCAGCCGGGTGCTCCAGGCCTCCTCGCTCAGCTTCGACGTGTCCGTCTCCGACCTGTCCGTCGCGCTCACCACCGGCGCCGCACTCGTCCTGCCGCGCGAGCAGAGCCAGCTGGTCGGCGAGGAACTCGCCGCCCTGATCGACCGGTTCGGCGTCACCCACGCCGACGTCGCCACCGCGATGATCTCCACCCTGCCCGACCTGCCGATGCCCTCGCTGCGCACCCTGATCGGCGGCGGCGAGGCCGTCTCCCGCGAGCTGGCGGCCCGCTGCGGCCGCGGCCGGCTGATGCTCAACAGCTACGGGCCCACCGAGGCCACCGTCATCGTCTCCATGAGCGAACCGCTCACCGGCGAGGAGCAGCCCCCGATCGGCCGGCCCTGCCAGGACGTGCGCATCCACGTGCTGGACGAGCAGCTGCGGCAGGTCGAGCCGGGCACCGTGGGCGAGCTGTACCTGGCCGGCCCGCACCTGGCCCGCGGCTACCTGAACCGCCCCGGCCTGACCGCCGAGCGCTTCGTGGCCGACCCGTACGGCGCGCCCGGGAGCCGGATGTACCGCACCGGCGACCTCGGCAGCTACCGCCCGGACGGCCAGCTGGACTTCCTCGGCCGGGCCGACGACCAGGTGAAGATCCGCGGCTTCCGGGTGGAGCTCGGCGAGATCGAGCAGACCCTCTCCGCCCACCCCGGGGTGCGCCAGGCCGTGGTGCTGGTCCGCGAGGACCGCCCGGGCGAGCGCCGGCTGGTCGGCTACACCGTCGGCACCGCCGACCCGGCCGAGCTGCGGGCCCACTGCGCCGAGCGGCTGCCCGACCACATGGTGCCCACCGTGGTGGTGCTCGACCGGCTGCCGCTCACCCCCAACGGCAAGGTCGACAAGCGCGCCCTGCCCGCGCCGGTGTTCGGCGCCGGCGAGGAGGACGGCCGCGCCCCGGCCGGCGAGCTGGAGCACACCCTGGTCCGGCTGTTCGGCGAGGTGCTGGGCCTGCCCCGGGTCGGCGTCACGGACTCCTTCTTCGAGCTGGGCGGCGACTCCATTGTGGCCATCCAGCTGGTCTCCCGGGCCCGGCACGCGGGCCTCCAGCTCACCCCGCGCGAGGTGTTCCTCGCCCCGACCGTCGAGGCGCTGGCCCGGATCGCCCGCCCGCTGGAGGGGCCCGTCGTCGTCGAGCCCGCCGGGGCCGGCCTCGGCGAGGTGCCGCCGACGCCCATCGTGCACTGGCTCGCCGCACAGCACGGCGCGGTGGAGAGCTTCTACCAGTCCACCCTGCTCACCCTGCCCGCCGGCACCACCGCCGAGCACCTGGCCGCCGCCGTCCAGGCCCTGCTCGACCACCACGACCTGTTCCGCGCCCGCACCTCCCCGCTGGCCGAGCGCCCCTGGACGCTGCACGTGCCGGAGCCCGGCGCCGTCCCCGCCGGGGCCGTGCTGCGCCGGGTCGAGGGCCGGGCCGACGCCGCGGCGCTGCGCGCCCAGACCGAGGCCGCCCGCGAGCGGCTGTCCCCCGAGGACGGCCGGATGGTCCAGGCCGTGTGGTTCGACGCCGGTCCGCAGCTGTCCGCCCAGCTGCTGCTGGTGATCCACCACCTGGTGGTGGACGGCGTCACCTGGCGCATCGTCGAGGAGGACCTGCTCGGCGCGCTCACCGCGCTCCGCGAGGGCCGCGCCGTCGAGCTCGCCCCGGTGCCGACCTCCTTCCGCCGCTGGGCCCAGCGCCTCACCGCCGAGGCCAACACCGCCCGCCGGGCCGCCGAACTCCCCCTCTGGCAGGAGGCGTTGGCCACACCGGACCCGCTGCTCGGCGAGCGCCCGCTGGACCCGGCGCGGGACACCTACGCCACCGAGGGCCTGCTGCGGCTGGTCCTGCCCGCCGAGACCACCAGGGCGCTGCTGACCAAGGTCACCGCCGCCTACCACGCCCAGGTCAACGACGTGCTGCTGACCGCCCTGGCGCTGGCCCTCGGGCACTGGCGCGGCCGGGACACCACCGGCCCCGACGGCGCCGTGCTGGTCACCGTGGAGGGCCACGGCCGCGAGGAGGTCGTCGAGGGCGTCGACCTGCACCGCACCGCCGGCTGGTTCACCTCCGTCTACCCCGTCCGGCTCGCCCCCGGGGCGCTGGACTGGTCCGAGGTCACCGCCGCCGGGCCCGGACTCGGCCGCGCCCTCGGCCGGGTGAAGGAGCAGCTGCGCGCCGTCCCGGACAACGGCATCGGCTTCGGCCTGCTGCGCCACCTCAACCCGGAGACCGCCGCCGTCCTCGAAGGCTTCGCCGACCCTCAGGTCGAGTTCAACTACCTGGGCCGCTTCGCCCCCGAGGGCGTCACCGCCGAGGACGTGCTGGCCGGCACCGAGGCGATGTCCGAGGGCGCCGCCACCGGCCTGGCCCTCGGCCGGGTGCTCGGCCTGGACGCCACCACCGTGGACACCCCGCAGGGCCCGCTGCTGGTCGCCCAGTGGTCCTACGCCACCGGGCTGCTCTCCGAGGAGCGGGTCCGGGCCTTCGCCGAGGCCTGGTTCGCCGCGCTGACCGCGCTCGCCGAGCACGCCGAGCGGCCGGACGCGGGCGGGCACACCCCCTCCGACTTCCCGCTGGTCGCCCTCACCCAGGAGGAGCTGGACGGCCTCGCCGCCCACCACGCCCCCGCCCGGCTGGTGGACGTCTGGCCCACCTCGCCGCTCCAGCAGGGCATGGCCTTCCACTCGGCGTACGACGCCGGGGGCGCGGACGTCTACACCTCGGTCGTGACCTTCGACCTCGACGGCCCGGTGGACGCCGACCGGCTGCGCGCCGCGGCCGAAGCGCTGCTGGACCGTCAGCCCAACCTCCGGGCCGCCTTCCACCAGCGGTCCGACGGCCCGCCCGTGCAGGCCGTCCCGGACGCCGTCGAGCTGCCCTTCACCGTGCTCGACCTGAGCGCCCACGCCGACCCGGCGGCCGAGGCCGCCCGGATCGCCGCCGCCGAGTACGGCCGCCGCTTCGACCTCGACCGCCCGCCGCTGCTGCGCTACACCCTGCTGCGGCTCTCCCCCGAGCGCCACCGGCTGATCGCCTCCGCGCACCACATCCTGCTGGACGGCTGGTCCACCCCGCTGTTCGCCGAGGAGCTGTGGGCGCTGTACTTCGGGCGGCCGATGCCCCCGGCGGCCCCGTACCGCGAGTACCTGCGCTGGATCACCCGGCGCGACGGCGAGGCCGCCCGCGCCGCCTGGGCCCAGGCCCTGGCCGGCGCCGACGAGCCCACCCTGCTCGCCCCCGGCCGCTCGGCCGCCGCCCCGCAGCTGCCGCTGCGCCTGCACGCCGGGCTCACCCCGGAGGCCACCGAGGCGCTCGCCCGCACCGCCCGCCGCTACGGCGTCACCCTCAACACCCTGGTCCAGGCGGCCTGGGGCGTGCTGCTGGCCCGGCTCACCGGCCGCGAGGACGTGCTGTTCGGCACCACCGTCTCCGGCCGGCCGCACGACCTGCCGGGCGTGGAGCGGATGATGGGCCTGCTCATCAACACCGTGCCGGTGCGGGTGCGCCTGGACCAGGCGGAGAGCTGGGGCGGGCTGCTGCTGCGCCTCCAGCACGAGCAGTCCGCCCTGCTGGACCACCAGCACCTCAGCCTCACCGAGATCCAGCAGCTCGCCGGGATGGGAAGCCTGTTCGACACCGTCACGGTGTACGGCAACTACCCGGACCCGTCCGCGCTGGACGACGCCGACCCGAGCGGCGCCACCCGCGTCACCCTGGTCGAGGACGTCGACAGCGCCCACTACCCGCTGGTGCTGGCCCTCACCCCCGGCGACGGCCTCCAGCTGCGCCTGGACCACCAGCCGGACGCCTTCACCGCCGAAGAGGCCCGCACACTGCTGGACCGCTTCCTCGCCCTGCTCGACCGGATCGTCGCCGACCCGGCGGAACCCGTGGGCACCGTCGAGGTGTTGACCGCGGCCGAGCGCGCCGAGCTGGTCACCGACTGGAGCGGCACCAGCACCCCGCTGCCGGAGGGCTCGCTGCCCGAGCTGTTCGAGGCCCGCGCCGCGGCCGCCCCGGACGCGATCGCGCTCACCGCCGAGGACGGCGAGCTGACCTACGCCCGGCTCAACGCCCGGGCCAACGGCCTGGCACGGCGGCTGGTCGCGGCCGGGGTCCGCCGGGAGACGCCGGTCGCGCTGATGATCGACCGCTCGGCCGCCCAGGTGGTCGCGATCCTGGCCGTGCTCAAGGCCGGCGGCCTGTACGTGCCGCTGGACGACGCCCAGCCGACGGACCGGCTGCGCACCGTCCTGGCGGACGCCGGGGCCGCGCTGGTGCTGGCCGACGCCGCGCACCGCGAGCACCCGGCGCTGGCCGGGCTGACGGTGCTCGACCCGCACGCCGAGGAGCACCCCGAGAACCTCGGACTGCCCCAGCGCGCCGACCAGTTGGCGTACGTGATGCACACCTCCGGCTCGACCGGCGTGCCCAAGGGCATCGCCGTCACCCACCGCGGCGTGGTGGACCTCGCGCTCGGCGGCCAGTTCACCGGCGGCGGCCACGAGCGCCTGCCGGTGCACGCCCCCTCCGCCTTCGACGCCTCCACCTACGAGATCTGGACCCCGCTGCTCTCCGGCGGCCAGCTGGTGATCGCCCCGGCCGGCCGGCTGGGCATCGCCGAGCTGGCGGCGGTGATCGGCCACGAGCGGACCACCTCGGCCTGGATCAGCGTCGGCCTCTTCAACGTGCTGGCCGCCGAGGCCCCCGAGACCTTCACCGGGCTGCACGAGGTGTGGACGGGCGGGGACATCGCCTCGCCGGTCGCCATGCGGCGGGTGCTGGACGCCTGCCCCGGGCTGCGGCTGGTCAACGTCTACGGGCCCACCGAGACCACCACCTTCGCGACGCACTTCCCGATGACCTCGGCCGCCGAGGTGCCGGACGTCGTGCCGATCGGCCGACCGCTGCCCAACAACCGGCTGTACGTGCTGGACGCCGGGCTGCGCCCGGTGCCGGTCGGCGTGGCCGGCGAGCTGTACATCGGCGGCTCCGGCCTGGCCCGCGGCTACGTCCGGCGCCCCGGCCTGACCGCCGAGCGCTTCGTGGCCTGCCCCTTCGGCGAGCCCGGCGGCCGGATGTACCGCACCGGCGACGTCGTCCGCTGGACCGCCACGGGCGAACTGGAGTTCGTCGGTCGAGCGGACGACCAGGTCAAGCTGCGCGGCTTCCGGATCGAACTCGGCGAGGTGGAGGCCGCGTTCACCGCCCACCCGGAGGTCGGCCAGGTCTGCGTGGCCGTCCGCCAGGACCAGCCGGGCGACAAGCGCCTGGTCGCGTACGTCACCGGCCCGGTGCGCCCCGACGAGCTGCGCGACTTCGTCACCGAGCGCCTGCCCGGCTACATGCTGCCGGCCGCGATCGTCGTCCTCGACGAGCTGCCGGTGAACCCCAACGGCAAGGTGGACCGCAAGGCGCTGCCCGCGCCCGACTACAGCGGCGCCGAGGGCGGGCGCGAGCCGCGCGACGCCACCGAGCGGGCCCTGTGCGCGCTGTTCGCGGAGGTCCTCGGGCTGGCCCGGATCAGCATCGACGACAACTTCTTCGACCGCGGCGGCCACTCGCTGCTCGCCACCCGGCTGGTCAGCCGGATCCGGGCCGGCCTCGGCGCCGAACTGCCGATCCGCGCGCTCTTCGACAACCCGACGGTGGCCCTGCTGGCCGCCGCGCTGCCCGACTCCGCGGCGGCCCGGCCGGCCCTGCGCCCGGCCGCGCGGCCGGAGCGGGTCCCGCTCTCCTCCGCCCAGCAACGCCTCTGGTTCATCGAGCAGTTCGAGGGCCCGAGCGCGCTCTACAACACCCCCGTCGCGGTCCGGCTCACCGGCGCCGTCGACCTGCCCGCCCTGGAGCGGGCCGTCCGGGACGTGGTGGACCGGCACGAGGTGCTGCGCACCGTCTTCCCGACCGTCGACGGCCGGCCCCACCAACTGGTCGTCAGCGCCCAGGAGTTGCCGCTGCACCAGGTCCGGGTGGCGGACCAGGGGCAGCTGCGGGCGGCGCTGGTCGCGGCCGGCGAGGAGGTCTTCGACCTCGCCCACGACCTGCCGGTGCGCGCGACCCTCTTCTCGCTGCCGCACGACGAGCACGTCCTGCTGGTGCTGATGCACCACATCGCCAGCGACGGCTGGTCGGTCGGGCCGCTCTTCCGCGACCTCGCCGAGGCCTACCGGGCCCGGGCGGCCGGCACCGCGCCGCGGTGGGAGCCGCTGCCGGTGCAGTACGCCGACTACACCCTCTGGCAGCGCGAACTGCTCGGCACCGACGAGCGCCCCAGCGCCCTGCTGACCGCGCAGCTCGCCCACTGGCGGCAGACCCTGGCCGACGCCCCGGAGGAGCTGGCGCTCCCCTACGACCGTCCGCGCCCGGCCGTGCCGGGGCACCGCGGCGGCCTGGTGGAGCTGCACGTCGACGCCGGACTGCACGGCGCCCTCGGCGAGTTGGCGGCGGCACAGAACGCCAGCCTGTTCATGGCGCTGCAGGCCGCCGTCGCCACCCTGTACACCCGCCTGGGCGCCGGCACCGACCTCCCGCTGGGCACCCCGGTGGCCGGGCGCACCGACGAGGCCCTGGACGACCTGGTCGGCTTCTTCGTCAACACCCTGCTGCTGCGCACCGACACCAGCGGCGACCCGACCTTCCGCGAACTGCTCGACCGCGTCCGCCGCACCGACCTGGACGCCTACGACCACCAGGACGTCCCCTTCGAGCGCCTGGTCGAACACCTCAACCCCACCCGCACCCCCGCCCGCCACCCGCTCTTCCAGACCCTGGTGGCGCTGGAGAGCCGGGCCGCCGTGCCGGCCGCCTTCGGCGACCTGGGCTGCGCGGAGCACCCCTTCGAACTGGACGTGGCCAAGTTCGACCTGTCCTTCCGCTTCACCGAGCAGGGCCCGCAGGCGGGCCTGACGGTCGCGGTCGAGTACGCCGTCGACCTCTTCGACCACGCCACCGCCGCCGCCATCGGAGAGCGGCTGGTGCGCGTGCTGCGCGCCGCGGTCGCCGCCCCGGACGCGCCGATCGGCGGCATCGAGATCCTCGACCCGGCCGAGCGCGAACAGCTGCTCACCGGCTGGAACGGCCCGGTCACGGCCGTCCCGGAGGCGACCCTGCCCGAGCTGTTCGAGGCCCAGGCCGCCGCCACCCCCGGGGCGCTCGCGGTGGTCTGCGGCACCGAGCGGCTCGACTACGCCGAACTGGACTCCCGGGCCGAGCACCTGGCGGCCCGGCTGGCCGCAGCCGGGGTCGGCGCCGAGACGCCGGTGGTCCTGCTGATGGACCGCTCCGCCGAGCTGCTGGTGGCCGTCCTCGCCGTCGCCAAGGCGGGCGGCACCTACGTCCCGCTGGACGACCGGCACCCGGCCGAGCGGCTGCGGCGGATCACCGCCGGGACGGCCGCGGCCCTCGTCCTGGTCGACGAGGCGCACCGCGACCACCCGCTGGCCGCCGACGCCCCCTGCCCCGTCCTGCCGCTCACCGCGGGCTGGTTCGACGGTCCGCGCGAACGGCGCGCCCACCGCACCGCGCCCCACCCGGAGCAGCTCGCGTACGTGATGTTCACCTCCGGCTCCACCGGAGAGCCCAAGGGCATCGCGATCAGCCACCGGGACGTGGTGCAGCTCGCCACCGACCGGTGCTGGCGGCACGACGAGGGCCTGCGGGTGCTGTTCCACGCGCCGCACGCCTTCGACGCCTCGACCTACGAGATCTGGGCGCCGCTGCTCTCCGGCGGCCGGGTGGTCGTCGCCCCGCCGGGGGACCTGGACGCGGCCGCCATCCGCGAGCTGGTCCGGGTGCACGCGCTCACCCACGTCCACGTCACCGCCGGGCTGTTCCGGGTCATCGCGGAGGAGGACCCGGGCATCTTCGCCGGCGTGCGCGAGGTGCTGACCGGCGGCGACGTGGTCTCCGCCCCGGCCGTGCGCCGGGTGCTGGAGGCCGTCCCCGGCATCGCCGTGCGGGCGCTGTACGGGCCGACCGAGACCACCCTGTGCGCCACCCACCACCCGATGCCGGACGCCGCCGCGGTGCCGGACACGGTGCCGATCGGGCGCCCGCTGGACAACACCCGGCCGTACGTGCTGGACACCGCGCTGCGCCCGGTGCCGGCCGGCGTGGCGGGCGAGCTCTACCTCGCCGGGGCCGGGCTGGCCCGCGGCTACGTCGGCCGCCCGGCGCTGACCGCCGAGCGCTTCGTGGCCTGCCCCTTCGGCGGGCCGGGCGAGCGGATGTACCGCACCGGCGACCTCGTGCGCTGGACGGCCGACGGCGTGCTGGAGTTCCTCGGCCGCGCCGACGACCAGGTCAAGATCCGCGGCTTCCGGATCGAACTCGGCGAGGTGGAGGCCGCGTTCACCGCCCACGAGGGCGTCGGCCAGGCGCTCGCGGTGGTCCGCGAGGACCAGCCGGGCGACAAGCGCCTGGTGGTCTACGCCACCGGCAAGGCCACCGACGGCGAGCTGCGCGCCTTCGTCGCGGACCGCCTCGCCGCCTACATGCTCCCGGCCGCCGTGGTCGTCCTGGACGCCCTGCCGGTCACCGCCAACGGCAAGGTCGACCGCCGGGCCCTGCCCGCCCCCGAGTACGCCGGGGCGGCCGAGGGCCGCGCCCCGCGCACCGAGCGCGAGCGGGAGCTGTGCGCCCTGTTCGCCGAGGTGCTGGGCGTGCCGACGGTCAGCATCGACGACCGCTTCTTCGACCTCGGCGGCCACTCGCTGCTCGCCACCCGGCTGGTCAGCCGGATCCGCGCCGCGCTCGGCGCGGAGCTGCCGATCCGCGCGCTGTTCGACGCCCCCACCGTCGCCGCCCTCGCCGCCGTCCTGCCCGGGGGCGAGGAGGCGCCCGCCCCGAAGAAGGCCCGCCCGGCCCTGCGGCCGATGCGCCGCCCGCAGGCCTGACCGGCGCAGCGCGGCCCGCCGCACCCCACCTCAGCCACAGCAGCCGTACGTCGCCAGTCGGAGGCAGACCTTGATCCCGTTGTCGTTCGCCCAGCAGCGGCTCTGGTTCATCGAACAGTTCGAGGGCCCGAGCGCCCTCTACAACACGCCGTTCGCCCTCCGGCTGACCGGCGCGCTCGACGCCGCCGCCCTCGAAGGCGCGCTCGGCGACGTGGTGGACCGGCACGAGGTGCTGCGCACCGTCTTCCCGACCGTCGACGGCCAGCCCCACCAGCACATCCTGGCCGAGGGGCGCCCGGTGCTGCACCGGGTGCGGGCCGCCGACGGCGCCGAGCTGGACGCACTGCTGCGCGAGGCCGCCGGGCAGGTCTTCGACCTCGCCTCCGACCTGCCGGTGCGGGCCTGGCTGTACGACCTGCCCGCACCGGACGAGCACGTCCTGCTGCTGCTCACCCACCACATCGCCAGCGACGGCTGGTCGGTCGGGCCGCTCTTCCGCGACCTCGCCGAGGCCTACCGGGCCCGGCTGGCCGGCACCGCGCCGCAGTGGGAGCCGCTGCCGGTGCAGTACGCCGACTACACCCTGTGGCAGCGCGAGCTGCTCGGCGAGGAGGACGACCCGCAGAGCGTCGCCTCCCTGCAACTCGCCCACTGGCGGCAGGAGCTGGCCGGCCTGCCGGAGGAGCTGGCGCTCCCCTACGACCGTCCGCGCCCGGCCCAGCCGAGCCGCCGCGGCGGGGCGGCCGACATCGACCTCGACGCCGAACTGCACACCGCGCTCACCGCGTTGGCCTCCTCCCGGCACGCCAGCCTGTTCATGGCGCTGCAGGCCGCCGTCGCCACCCTGTACACCCGCCTGGGCGCCGGCACCGACCTCCCGCTGGGCACCCCGGTGGCCGGGCGCACCGACGAGGCCCTGGACGACCTGGTCGGCTTCTTCGTCAACACCCTGCTGCTGCGCACCGACACCAGCGGCGACCCGACCTTCCGCGAACTGCTCGACCGCGTCCGCCGCACGAACCTGGACGCCTACGACCACCAGGACGTCCCCTTCGAGCGCCTGGTCGAACACCTCAACCCCACCCGCACCCCCGCCCGCCACCCGCTCTTCCAGACCGTCGTCACGCTCACCGCGGAGCGGGCCGGCGACCTCGCCTTCGGCGCCGCGGTGGGCACCCCGCTGGAGGTCGGCGAGGCCCAGGCCCAGTTCGACCTCAACTTCAACTTCGTCGAGCGGCTCGCGCCCGACGGCACCTGCCTGGGCGTGCGCGGCGCCGTCGACTACGCGGCCGACCTCTTCGACCACGCCACCGCCGCCGCCATCGGAGAGCGGCTGGTGCGCGTGCTGCGCGCCGCGGTCGCCGCCCCGGACGCGCCGATCGGCAGCATCGAGATCCTCGACCCGGCCGAGCGCGAACAGCTGCTCACCGGCTGGAACGGCCCGGTCGCGCCCGTCGCCGAGCAGAGCCTGCCCCGGCTGTTCGAGGCCCAGGCCGCCGCCACCCCCGGGGCGCTCGCGCTGGTCTGCGGCACCGAGCGACTCGACTACGCCGAGCTGAACGGCCGCGCCAACCGGCTCGCCGCCCTGCTGCTGGCGCGCGGCCTGACCACCGAACAGCCGGTCGCGGTGCTGATGGAGCGCTCCGCCGGGCTGCTCACCGCCGTCCTCGCGATCGCCAAGGCGGGCGGCACCTACGTCCCGCTGGACGACCGCTACCCGCTGGACCGGCTCCGGCACATCCTCGCCGACACCCGCACCGGCCTGCTGCTCACCGACCCGGCCCACCGGGGCCACCCGGTGCTCGCCACCGAGGGCTTCGCCACCGTCGAGGTCACCGACGCGCTGCTGGCCGGGGCCCCCGCGGCCGGCGACCCGACCGTGCCGGTGCTGCCCGGCCAGCTGGTCTACGTGATGTACACCTCCGGCTCCACCGGCGTGCCCAAGGGCGTCGCCGTCACCCACCGCAACGTGGTGGACCTGCTGGGCAACCCGCACTTCCGGGCCGGCCACCACGAGCGCGTGCTGCTGCACTCGCCCACCGCCTTCGACGCCTCCACCACCGAGATCTGGGCGCCGCTGGTCACCGGCGGGGCGATCGTGCTGGCCGAGCCCGGCGAGCTGGACATCCGCCGGCTCGCCGAGACCGTCACCACCCACCGGGTGACGCTGGTCCAGGCCCCGTCCGGCCTGCTGCGGCTGATGGCCGACGAGGACCCGGCCGCCTTCCGCGACGTCCGGCAGGTGTGGACCGGCGGCGACGTCGTCCCGCCGGAGGCCGTCCGCCGGATCCACCGGGCCTGCCCGGCCACCGACGTGGTCGCGGTGTACGCGCCCACCGAGACCACCGCCATCAAGACCACCTTCACCATGGCCCCCGGCGCGCCCGTCCCCGCCGTGGTGCCGATCGGGCGCCCGCTGGACAACACCCGGCCGTACGTGCTGGACACCGCGCTGCGCCCGGTCCCGGCCGGCGTGGCGGGCGAGCTCTACCTCGCCGGGGCCGGGCTGGCCCGCGGCTACGTCGGCCGCCCGGCGCTGACCGCCGAGCGCTTCGTGGCCTGCCCCTTCGGCGAGCCGGGCGAGCGGATGTACCGCACCGGCGACCTCGTGCGCTGGACGGCCGACGGCGTGCTGGAGTTCCTCGGCCGCGCCGACGACCAGGTGAAGATCCGCGGCTTCCGGATCGAACTCGGCGAGGTGGAGGCCGCGTTCACCGCCCTCCCGGAGGTCGGCCAGGCCTTCGCCGTGGTCCGCGAGGACCGGCCCGGCGACAAGCGCCTGGTGGTCTATGCCACCGGCGGGGGCGACCCGGCCGAGCTGCGCGCCGCCGTCGCCGACGGCCTGCCCGCCTACATGCTCCCGGCCGCCGTGGTCGTCCTGGACGCCCTGCCGGTCACCGCCAACGGCAAGGTCGACCGCCGGGCCCTGCCCGCCCCCGACTGGGCCGGGGTCGCCGAGGGCCGCGCCCCGCGCACCGCCACCGAACGCGCGCTGTGCGACCTCTTCTCCGACGTCCTCGGCGTGGAGCGGATCGGGATCGACGACAGCTTCTTCGACCTCGGCGGCCACTCCCTGCTCGCCACCAAGCTGGTCAGCCGCATCCGCGCCGCGCTCGGCACCGACCTGCCCGTACGCGCCCTGTTCGACGCCCCCAGCGTGGCCGCCCTCGCCGAGGCGCTGCCCGCCCCGGGCGCCGGGCGGCCGGACGCCCGCCCGGCCCTGCGGCCGGTCGAGCGGCCCGAGCGCGTGCCGCTCTCCCCGGCCCAGCAACGCCTCTGGTTCATCGACCAGTTCGAGGGCCCGAGCGCCCTCTACAACACCCCGTGCGCCGTGCGGCTGACCGGCCCGGTCGACACCGCCGCCCTCCAGGCGGCCCTGGCGGACGTGCTCGACCGCCACGAGGTGCTGCGCACCGTCTACCCGACCACCGACGGCCGGCCGCACCAGCTGCTCCTGACCGCGCCCGAACTCCCGCTGCGCACCGCGGCGGTGGCCGACGAGCAGGAGCTCGCCGCGGCCCTGGCCGAGGCCGGGTCGCAGGTCTTCGACCTCGCCCGCGACCTGCCGGTGCGCGCCACCCTCTTCTCGCTGCCCGGCGAGGAGCACGTGCTGCTGGTGCTGATGCACCACATCGCCACCGACGGCTGGTCCGTCGCCCCGCTGCTGCGCGACCTCTCCGAGGCGTACGGGGCCCGCTCGGCCGGCGCCGCGCCGCAGTGGGAGCCGCTGCCGGTGCAGTACGCCGACTACGCCCTGTGGCAGCACGAGCTGCTCGGCACCGACGAGCGCCCCAGCGCCCTGCTGACCGAGCAACTCGCCTACTGGCAGCGGACCCTGGCCGACCTCCCGGAGGAGCTGGCGCTGCCCTTCGACCGCCGCCGCCCGGCCGCCCCGAGCCGCCGCGGCGCCGCCGTGGAGCTCCGGACGGACGCCGGCCTCCACGCCGCCCTGGTCGACCTGGCGCAGCGGAGCCGGGCCAGCGTCTTCATGGTGGTGCAGGCCGCCCTGGCCACCACACTGGGCCGGATCGGCGCCGGCACCGACCTGCCGATCGGCACCGTGGTGGCCGGCCGCACCGAGGAGGCGCTGGAGGACCTGGTCGGCTTCTTCGTCAACACCCTGGTGCTGCGCACCGACACCAGCGGCGACCCGAGCTTCCGGGAGCTGGTGGAGCGGGTGCGGGTCACCACCCTGGAGGCCTTCGAGCACCAGGACGTGCCCTTCGAGCGGCTGGTCGAGCTGCTCAACCCGGCCCGCTCGACCGCCCGCCACCCGCTCTGCCAGGTGATGCTGACCTCCGGTGGCGAGGCCGGCCGCACCAGCCTCGGCGGGCTGCCCGGCCGGGTCGAGCAACTGGACGCGGACCTCGCCAAGTTCGACCTGACCTTCGCCTTCAGCGAGAGCTTCGACGCGGCCGGGGAGCCCGCCGGGCTGGGCCTGACCGTCGAGTACGCCGTCGACCTGTTCGACCGGGCCACCGCCGAGGCGACGGCCGCCCGCTTCGAGCGCGTCCTGCGCGCGGTGCTGGCCGACCCGGACCAGCCCGTCGGCCGGGTCGAGGTGCTGGCCCCCGGGGAGCGCGAGCAGCTGCTCGACGGCTGGAACGACACCCGGGGCGGCCTCCCCGCGGCCACCTTCCCGGCGCTCTTCGAGGCCCAGGCGGCCGCCCGCCCGGAGGCCGTCGCGCTCGCCTTCGGCGCCGAGCGGGTCACCTACCGCGAGCTGAACGAGCGCGCCAACCGCCTGGCCCGGCTGCTGGCCGAGCACGGCGCGGGCCCCGAGCGCTTCGTCGCGATCGCCCTGGAGCGCTCGATCGAGCTGATCGTCGCCCAGCTCGCCGTGCTCAAGGCGGGCGCGGTCTTCCAACCGCTGGACCCGCGCTACCCGGCCGACCGGATCGCCTACATGCTGGACGACGCCCGGCCCGCGCTGGTCCTCACCACCCGGGCGCTGGCCGACGGCCTGCTCGCCGGCAGCGCCGTGCCGCGGCTGCTGGTCGAGGACCTGGACGCCTCCGCCCACCCGGCGCACGACCTCACCGACGTCCCGATCACCCCGCACTCGGCCGCGTACGTCATCTACACCTCGGGCTCCACCGGCCGCCCCAAGGGCGTGGTGGTCACCCACACCGGCCTCGCCGCCATGGTGGAGGGCCAGCGCCGGGGCCTGGCGGTGACCCCGGACAGCCGGGTGCTGCTGTTCGCCTCGCCGTCCTTCGACGCGGCCGTCTGGGAGCTGGGCATGGCGCTGCTCACCGGTGCCCGGGCCGTGCTCGGCGACGCCGACCAGCTGCTGCCCGGCCCCTCGCTGGCCGCGCTGGTCGCCGAGCAGGGCGTCACCCACCTGACGCTGCCGCCGACCGCGCTGGCCGTGCTGGCCCCGGACGCCCTGCCGGAGGGCACCACCCTGGTCGTCGCCGGCGAGGCCTGCCCGCCCGACCTGGTCGAGCACTGGTCGGCCCGGCTGCGGATGGTCAACGCCTACGGGCCGACCGAGTCCACCGTCTGCGCCAGTATGAGCGAGCCGCTGGCCGGCCGGACCACCCCGCCGCTGGGCCGGCCGGTGCCGGACACCCGGCTGTACGTCCTGGACGCCGCGCTCCAGCCCGTCCCGGCCGGGGTCGAGGGCGAGCTGTACATCGCGGGCGCCGGCCTGGCCCGCGGCTACCTCAACCGGCCGGGCCTGAGCGCCGAGCGCTTCGTCGCCGACCCGTACGGCGCCCCCGGCAGCCGGATGTACCGCTCGGGGGACCTGGTCCGCCGCCGCCCCGACGGCACCCTGGAGTACCTGGGCCGCACCGACCACCAGGTGAAGGTCCGCGGCTTCCGGATCGAGCCCGGCGAGATCGAGGCCGTGCTGGCCGCACACCCGTCCCTGGCCCAGGCGTTCGTGCTGGTCCGGGAGGACCGCCCGGGCGACCGCCGGCTGGTCGGCTACGCCGTCGCCCGCCCCGGGCAGGCCGTCGACCAGGCCGCGCTGCGGGCCCACGTGGCCGCCGCCCTGCCGGACTACATGGTGCCCTCGGCGGTCGTCGCGCTGGACGCCCTGCCGCTGACCGCCAACGGCAAGGTCGACCGCCGGGCCCTGCCGGCCCCCGACACCACCTGGCTCGGCGCCGGGCGGGCCCCGGCGACTCCCCGGGAGGAGTTGCTCTGCGGCCTGTTCGCGGACCTGCTCGGGCTGGAGAAGGTCGGCGTGGACGACAACTTCTTCGAGCTGGGCGGGCACTCGCTGCTGGCCAGCCGGCTGGTCGCGGGCCTGCGCGAACTGGTCGGCGAGGACGGGGGGATCGGCGTCCGCACGGTCTTCGAGGCGCCGACGGTGGCCGGGCTGGCCGAGCGGCTCGACCGGGGCCCGGCCGCCGAGAGCTTCCCCGTGCTGCTGCCGATCCGCACCCGCGGCTCGCGCCCGCCGCTGTTCTGCGTCCACCCGGCCGCCGGCATCAGCTGGGTCTACACCGGCCTGCTGCGCCACCTCGACGCCGAACAGCCGATCTACGGCCTCCAGGCCCCCGGCCTGGCCGACCCGCAGGCCCAGCCGGCCTCGGTGGAGGAGCTGGCCCGCACCTACCTGGCGCGGATCCGCGCCGTGCGCCCCGAGGGCCCGTACGCCCTGCTCGGCTGGTCGTTCGGCGGCAGCGTCGCCCACGCGATCGCCGCGCTGCTGCGCGAACAGGGCGAGGAGGTCCGGCTGCTGGCCCTGCTGGACGCCTACCCGGGCACCGGCGAGCCGGGGCCCGAGCAGTGGCGGGACGACCCGGCACAGCTCGCGGTGATCCTCGACTCCCTCGGCCACCCGGCCGGGGAGGTCACCGCGTGGCCCGCCGACGAGGACGGCTACGCCGCGCTCGTCCGGGACGGCGAGGGCCCGCTGACCGGGCTCAGCGGCGCCGGGGTGGCCCGGGTGGTCTCCGTCTTCCAGTCCCACGCCGAGCTGTCCCACGAGCTCCCGCTGCCCGGCTACGACGGCGACGCGCTGTTCTTCACCGCCGCCAAGGACCGGCCGGCCGACGCCCCCGACCCGGAGAGCTGGCGCCCGCACCTGGGCGGCCGGCTCGACGTCCACGAGGTGCCGAGCACCCACGGCGCGATGACGAGCGCCGAGGCGCTCGCCGTCATCGGCCCGGTGCTCGCCGCCCACCTGACCTCCTGACCCGCCCGCACCACCGCCCCACCGACTCGCACCCCCCACCGACCGCAGGCGACCGGCCTGCGCCCACCTCGCGGACCGCACCCGGTCCGCCCACCGAGAAACGGACACCACCATGACCACTGCGGCCATCCCCGACACCTGGCGTGGCATCACCCCGTCGCCGATCACCTCGACAGACGCCTACAACGGCTTCATCGCCGCCAACGTGATCTTCGCCCTGGACCGGATCGGCCTGCTGGAGTCGATCGGGCGCGGCGAGCCGCTCTCGGCCGCCGAGGCCACCGCCCAGGCCGGCGACACCGCCCGGACCGAGGCCGTGCTGCGCGCCGCCGCCGACTACGGCTACCTCAAGGCCGACGGCGACACCTACCTGCCCACCGAGGCCGGACTGGAGATCGCCGCCGCGCGCGGCTACTTCACCTGGGCCGTCGGCGGCTACCACGACGTGTTCGGCCGCGCCGGCCACCTGAGCGCCGGCACCCACCGCTACAACGAGGACGTCTTCCGCGACGAGGCGATGGTCGCCCTCGGCTCCGCCCAGTGCGACCAGTCGCTGTTCGCCGCCCAGCTGACCGACGTACTGAACGGGATCGACTTCCGCACCATCGCCGACCTGGGCTCCGGCACCTCCGCCCGGGTGCGCCGGGTGGTCTCGCAGCGCGAGGGCACCCGGGGCCTGGGCATCGACATCAGCCGCCCGGCCACCGACATCGCCCGCCGCGACATCGTCGAGGCCGGCATGCAGGACCGCGTCACCGCCGTCCGCGCGGACGTGCTCGGCCTGCTCGGCACCCAGATCGACAACGACGCCGAGGCCGCCGAGGTGGCCGAGGTCGACACCGTGATGAGCTTCTTCCTGCTGCACGACCTGCTGGCCGACCCGAGCACCCGCTCCTCGATCTTCACCCGGATGCGGGAGGCCTTCCCCAAGGCCCGGACCTTCGTCCTCGGCGACACCATGCTGCGCGACCCGGGCACCTCCGACGGCGCCCAGCCCGTCTTCTCGGTCGGCTTCGAGCTGGCGCACGCGATGATGGGCGTCCCGCTGCACACCAAGGCCACCTACGAGACCCTCTTCACCGACGCCGGCCTGCGGATCGAGCGCGTCGAGGCGCTGGCCACCCCGCACTCCTGGCTCTACGTCCTCCAGGCCGACTGATGGCCGCCCCGTCGACCGCCAGATTCCTGCTGGCGCAGAACGAGCACCCGTACCCGCCGCTGCCGTCGGTGCTGGCCGCGCTGGCCGGGGCCGCCACCGACCTGCACCGCTACCCGGACTTCCGGCCGGAGCGGATCGCCGGGATCGTCGCCGACTGGCAGGGCGTCCCGGCCGGCCAGGTCGTGGTCGGCCACGGCTCGGCGGGCGTGGCGCTGGACCTCTTCCACGCGGTGGTCGAGCCCGGCGACAACGTGGTGCACTCGGCGCCCTGCTTCGACGCGTACCCGCTGTTCTGCGAGATCGCCCGGGCCGAGGCCCGGCCGGTCCCGCTCGGCCCCGACGCCCGGCACGACCTGGCGGCGATGGCCGGGCGGATGGACGGGCGCACCCGGATCGTCGTGCTGTGCAACCCGCACAACCCGACCGGCACGGTCTACTCCTGGGCCGAGCTGACGGAGTTCTTCCGCCGGGTGCCGTCCACCGCGCTCATCCTGCTCGACGAGGCCTACGTCGACTTTGCCCGGGGCTGGCAGGCCCCGGACGTGCCGGCCCGGATCGCCGAGTGGCCGAACCTGGTGGTGCTGCGCACCCTGTCCAAGTCGCACGGCATCGCCGCGCTGCGGATCGGCTACGCGATGGCGCACGAGTCCGTCGCCCAGCGGGTGCGGGACCACCAGGTGCCGTACGCGGTGAACCGCCTCCAGGAGGCGGGCCTGCTCGCCGCCGTCGCCGCCGAGGACGAGATGGCGCGCCGGATCGAGGAGATCGCCGCGGAGCGCGAGCGCACCGCGGCCGAACTGCGGCGGCTCGGCTGGACGGTGGTGCCCAGCGTCACCAACTTCCTGTGGGTCGACGCCCCCGGCGACCACCTCCCGCTGCGCGCGGAGCTGGAGCGCCTGGGCGTGGCCGTGCGCTACTACCCCGGCCAGGGCATCCGGGTCGCCATCGGCGAGAAGGACGCCAACGACGCGGTGGTCGAGGGCTTCGGCGCCGTCGCCCCGCTCGCCCCGGCCGGCCCCGCCGCACCCTGACCGCCCGGCGCCCTGGGCACCGCGCGTGCGCCAGGGCGCACCCCGGGCCTCCCTGCCCCTGCGCACCACCCGCACACCTGCACACACCCGCACCACCGCTCGGCACCGCACCACCCGCACCACCGCTCGGCACCGCACACCCCGAAGCGCCGTCGGCGCAGCGAAGGAACCGCCATGCACCCCCTGTTGGCCCGCCCGGAGTTCCGGCACTACATCGCCGGGCAGACGCTGTCCGTCCTCGGTGACAGCGCCCTCTCCATCGCCCTCGGCATCTGGGCCAAGGTGCTGACCGGCAGCAACTCCGCCGCCGGTCTGGTGCTGTTCTGCTTCTCCGCGCCGCTGCTGCTGCTGCCGCTCGGCGGCCTGCTCGCCGACCGGGTCCGGCGCAAGCCGCTGCTGGTCGGCGTCAACCTGGCGGTGGCGGCCTCGCTGCTGCCGCTGCTGCTGGTCGACGGCCCGGGCACGGTCTGGATCATCTACTGCACCGCCACCATCTGCGGTCTGGCCGGGGCCGTGCTGGCCCCGGCGCAGAGCGCGCTGCTGCGCGGCATCCTGACGGAGCGCCAGGACTTCGGGGCAGCCGCCGGGATGACCCAGAGCGCCCGGGCCGGCACCACCCTGGTGGCGCCGCTGCTCGGTTCGGGCCTCTACGGCTGGTTCGGCGGGCACGTGGTGGCCGTGGCCGACCTCGCCGTGCTGCTGCTGGCCGCGCTGAGCTTCCTCACCCTGAAGGTGGAGGAGGTCAGGCCGGAGCCCTCGGGCCTGCGCTGGCGCACCGAGGTGCTGGCCGGCTTCGTCCACCTGCGCGCCTCGGTCGGGCTGCGGCCGCTGGTGCTGGCGACGGCCGCCTCCGGTTTCGTGCTGAGCCTGCTCCAGCCCGTGCTGTTCGCGCTGACCCAGCACGGGCTGCACCGCTCGCCGCAGTTCCTCGGCGTGCTGGAGACCACCGAGGCCGTCGGCGCGCTGGCCGGCTCGGTGGTCGGCGGCCTGCTGATCGGCCGGCTCGGGCCGCGCCGCACGGTCATGGCCGGGTCGGCGGTGTTCGGCCTCGGGACGGTCCTGCTGCTCGCCCCGTCGCTGTACGCGGTGTCGGCGGGCCTGGTGATCGCCGGCGCGGGCATCCCGGCCGCGCTGGTCGGGCTCGCCACCGCCGCCCAGGCCTCCACCCCGCCGCAGCTGATGGGGCGCGCCCAGGCGGCCGTCAACCTCTCGCTCACCGCGCCGCAGGCACTGGCCGTCGGCGTCGGCTCCGGTCTGGTGGCCGCACTGGACTTCCGGGTGGTGCTCGGCGTGATGGTGGTCGGCGCGCTGCTCGCCGCGGCCCACCTGATCGGCAAGCCGGAGGCCCCGACGGAGCCACCGGCGCCCGAGGGCGGCTCCGGGGACACCGAGGACTCCGATGGCACCGGGGGCTCCGGGGACACCGGGGGCTCCGGCGGCGACGGCCCGACCGAGCCGCAGGACGCCAGGGACCTCCAGCCCAGCTGACCGGCACCGCACCGCCCGTACACCCGCACCACCCTGCACGTCCGCTGAACCCGACCACCCCTCAGCACCCTCCCGTCCTCCTCACGAGAGAGCTCCTCAGATGACCGACCGTTCCTCTCCCGCCGCCACCCCGATCCCCGTCGAGCTGGACCACGTCGAGTTCTACGTGGCCGACCTCGGCGCCGAGACCGCCAAGCTGACCGCGGAGTACGGCTTCGAGCTGCTCGTCCCGCCGACCGAGCGCGGCGAGGACGCCGAGCGCTGCCTCTCCGCGCTGTTCGGCCAGGCCGACATCCGGCTGCTGGTCACCCAGCCGCTGGCCGCCGGGCACCCGGCCACCGGCTACCTGGAGCGCCACGGCGACGGCGTGGGCGCCCTCGGCCTGCGGGTGCCGGACGCCGCCGACGCGTTCCGCGTCCTGACCGCCCGCGGCGCCGAGCCGCTGCGCGCGCCGCAGGCCTCGGACGGCTGCGTCACCGCCGTGGTCGACGCCTTCGGCGACGTGGTGCACACCCTGGTCGAGCGCGGCCCGGGCGTCCCGGCCGGCCGCATCCCCGGCCTGCCGGACCCGGCCCCGCTGACCGGCGAGGGCGGGGTCGGCCTGCGCTCCGTCGACCACTTCGCGGTCCTCGTCCCGTTCGGCGAGCTGCGCAAGACCGAGCACCGCTACCGCGAGGTTTTCGGCTTCCGGACGATCTTCGAGGAGCGGGTCGAGGTCGGCGCGCTCGGCATGGACTCGGCCGTCGTGCAGAGCGCCGACCGCACCGTCACCCTCACCGTGATCGAGCCGCTCACCGCGGACGCGGGCGGCCAGATCGTCTCCTTCCTGAACGGCCACGGCGGCGCCGGGGTGCAGCACGTCGCCTTCGCCGCCGAGGACGCGGTGCGCTCCGTCGGCGCGATGGCCGAACGCGGCGTGCCGTTCCTGCGCACCCCGCAGACCTACTACGACGCGCTGCCCGGCCGCCTCACCCCGCTGCGGCACTCCGTCGAGCAGCTGCGCGAGCTGAACCTGCTGGTCGACCAGGACCACGACGGCCAGCTGTTCCAGATCTTCACCCGCTCCCAGCACCCGCGGAACACCTACTTCTTCGAGGTGATCGAGCGCATCCGCGCCCGCAACTTCGGCAGCAACAACATCCGCGCCCTCTACGAGGCCGTGGAGCTCCAGCGCAACGCCAGCGAAGTGGCCGGATGAGCGGGCCCGTCCGAAGCGTCCCGCCGGCCGGGCCGGCCGGCGGGCGCCCGGCGCTGTCCGTCGAGGAGTACGCCGAGCGGGCCCGGGCCGTGCTCGCACCGGAGGTCTGGGAGTGGCTGGAGGGCGGCGCCGAGCGCGAGCTGACCCTCGCCGCCAACCGCGCCGCCTTCGACCGGGTGGCCCTCGTGCCCCGGGTGCTGACCGACGTCAGCACCCGGGACACCGCCGCCACCCTGGTGCGCAGCCGGGCGGCCCTGCCGGTGGCGGTGGCGCCCGTCGCGTACCACCGGCTGTTCCACCCCGAGGGCGAGCTGGCCTCGGCCCGCGCCGCGGCCGCCGCCGGCGTGCCGTTCACCGTCGGCACGCTCAGCAGCGTCGGCTTCGAGGAGCTGGCGAAGACGGGCGCCACGCTCTGGTTCCAGCTGTACTGGCTGCGCGACCGCGGCCGGCTGCTGGACCTCGTCCGGGCGGCCGAGGAGGCCGGCAGCGAGGCCCTGGTGGTCACCGCCGACGTGCCGTACATGGGCCGCCGGCTGCGCGACGCCAGGAACGCCTTCGCGCTGCCCGCCGACGTCCGCGCGGCGCTGCTGGAGGGCGGCGCCGGCGGGCGGGCGCACGAGTCCACCGCCGCCGTCTCGGCGGTGGCCGCGCACACCGCCGAACTGCTCTCCCCCGGCGTCACCTGGGCCGACCTGGAGTGGCTGCGGGGGCGGACCGGACTGCCCCTCGTGGTCAAGGGCGTGCTCGACCCTGCCGACGCCCGGCGGGCCGCGGACACCGGCGCCGCGGCCGTGGTGGTCTCCAACCACGGCGGCCGCCAGCTCGACCGGGCCGTGCCCGCCCTGGCGGTCCTGCCGACCGTCGTCGACGCGCTGGCCGGCGAGGACTGCCAGGTGCTGATGGACAGCGGGGTGCGCGGCGGCTCGGACGTGCTCACCGCACTGGCCCTCGGCGCCCGCGGGGTACTGCTCGGCCGCCCGCTGATCTGGGGCCTGGCGGCCGGCGGCGAGGCGGGCTGCACCGAGGTGCTCGACCTGCTCGCCGCCGAACTGCGGCACGCGCTCGGCCTCGCCGGCTGCGCCGACCTGCGGGCCGCCGCCGCGCTGCGCACCACCACCCTGCCCCGCACCACCTGGAGCAACCCGTGACCACCACCGCCGCCCCGCACGACCTGCTGCTGACGGGTCTGCACTCCTCCCTCGCCGACCCGGCGATGACCTCGATGAACCTGCTCAACGAGATCTCCATCCGCTACCCGGAGGCGGTCTCCTTCGCCGCGGGCCGCCCGGCCGAGCAGTTCTTCGAGCTGGACGCCGTCCACCGCCACCTGGACCGCTACCTCGACCACCTGCGCACCGAGCGCGGGCTGACGCCGGAGCA
The DNA here is from genome assembly GCF_044391605.1 of Kitasatospora sp. NPDC018619. Classification (NCBI taxonomy): domain Bacteria; kingdom Bacillati; phylum Actinomycetota; class Actinomycetes; order Kitasatosporales; family Streptomycetaceae; genus Kitasatospora; species Kitasatospora sp. NPDC018619. The sequence goes on along the minus strand of NZ_JBISAI010000001.1, from coordinate 52,441 downwards.
GGCCCGCCGCCAGGTGCTCCAGTACGGGCGGACCAAGGGGATCATCCACGACCTGATCGCCGCCCACCTCGCGAAGGACGAGGGCATCGAGGTGCCCGCCGAGGCCGTCGTGGTGACGGTGGGCTGCCAGGAGGCGATGTTCCTGGTGCTGCGCGCACTGCGCCGCGGCCCCGAGGACGTGGTGCTGGCCGTCTCCCCCACCTACGTGGGGCTGACCGGCGCGGCGCTGCTGGCCGACCTCCCGGTGCGGGCGGTGGCCGACGGCCCGGACGGCGTGGACCTCGCCGACCTGCGCCGCCGACTGAGCGCCGCCCGGGCCGAGGGGCTGCGCCCGCGGGCGCTCTACCTGGTGCCGGACGTGGCCAACCCGAGCGGGGCCAGCCTGCCGCTGGAGCTGCGCCGGGAGCTGCTGGCGCTGGCGGCCGAGGAGGACTTCCTGCTGCTGGAGGACAACCCGTACTGCGTCTTCGCGGGTGAGGAGCGGCTGCCCTCGCTCAAGGCGCTGGACACCGGGCGGCGGGTGGTCCACCTCGGCTCCTTCGCCAAGACGGCGCTGCCGGGCGCCCGGGTCGGGTACGTGCTGGCGGACCAGCTGGTGGCCGACGGGCAGGGCGGCACCGCGCTCTTCGCCGACCTGCTCGGCATGGTCAAGAGCATGACCACGGTGAACACCTCGCCGATCGCCCAGGCGGTGATCGGCGGCGCGCTGCTGGAGCACGACCTGAGCCTGCGGGCCGCCAACACCGAGGTCGCCGCGCTCTACCGGCGCAACCTCTCGCTGGTGCTGGAGGGCCTGGCCAAGCGGTTCCCGCCCGGCAGCGGGGTGACCTGGAACGAGCCGCGCGGCGGGTTCTTCCTGGTGCTCACCGTGCCCTGCGTGGTGGACGACGCGCTGCTGGAGGTCTCGGCCTCGCAGTACGGGGTGATCTGGACGCCGATGTCGCACTTCTACCCGGGAGCGGGCGGGGAGCACCAGCTGCGGCTGTCCGTCAGCCAGGTGGACCCGGCCACCGTCGACCGGGGGCTGGACGGCCTGGCGGCGCTGCTCGCCGACCGGGCCTGACCGGCCCGGGCGGGGGCGCCCCGCTGCGGGGCGCCCCCGCCCGGGAGCGGATCCGCCCGGGACTGACCCGACATCACTTTTCGGCCCGATCCGGTCGATTGCGGCCATCCCCATCCGCCGAACCCTGCGGACCACCTCGGCTTTCGGCTGCCGACCGATCAATCCTGGCCGGAAAGCCGTACCTTGACCCCATCGTTATTGAAAGCCCCCTCGACACGTTGTTATGGTCACGAACTGTCGTGATCAAGTCAGCGCACGAGGGGGCGGTCGATGGACGGGATCATGGACGGAACCGGGTGGTCGCTCGCCCCGGTCGCGATGCTGCGCCACGCGGGCTACCCGCTCTCGCTGCTCGACCGCGTCGTCGCCCCCGGCACCGCGCGGGCCGCCGACACGGTGCTCGCCCTGCGGGACGAGGCCGTCGAGCTGGGGCGGCGGCTGAAGGCCGCCCTGCGCGCGGAGCGGGCCGGCCGCCAGGGCGACCTCGCCTCCGGGGTCGGCATGCTCCGCCCCTTCCCGCCCGCCGACCTCGCCCGGCTGGAGGCCGTCCTCGGCCCGGACGCCCTGGACTCGGCCAAGCGCTACCAGGACGCGGTGCTGGCTCTGGACGCCCACTGGGAGGCCTACCGGCAGGAGCACGGCGCCGCCCTCGCCGACGCCCGCCGGGCCGTCGTCGAGCTGTTCCGCGAGCCCTCCCTCCAGCAGGTCCTGCTGCTGTCCAACGACGCCCGCTTCGAGGAGTTCACCTCCTGGATCGCGGCCGGCGGCACCGGGTCGGACGGGCACGTCAGGCGGATGACCGACCTGCTCGCGATGTACCTCCAGCGGGTCACCACCAAGAACGAGACCCACTCGCACTTCGGGCCCCTGGCCGTCGCCCGCACCGGGGTGCCGGGCGCCGCCGACGGCATCGCCTGGTCCACCGGCGAGCTGCGCCGCACCGCCCTGCTCAGCCACTGGGCGGGCGAGGAGCTGGCCGCCGTCCTCAGCGCCCGCCCCGAGGCCTTCGAGACGGTGCGCCCGCGCCGGCGCCCGCTCGCCTTCGCCGAGGGCCCCACCGTGCGGCTGTACGCCTTCGAGAGCACCACCGGCATGCCGGACGGCTGGCGCTTCGTCGCGGTGAAGTCCGACACCTTCGACGCCGACCGGGCCTGGCTCTGGGAGCGCTGCGACGGGGAGCGCACGGTGGCGCGGCTGCGCGCCGAGTGGGCCGCACGCCCGGACCGTGCCGCCGACCTCGGCCGCGACCGCGACGCCGGCCGTGACTTCGACCGGGTGCTCGCCGAACTCGTCGACCAGGACTGGCTGATCGCCCGCTGGGAGATCCCGATCGGCTCTACCGACGTGCTGCGCTCGCTCGCCGGGCACCTGCCCGAGGACTCGCCCGACCTCGCCGTGGTGCACCGCTTCCAGGACGGCCTGCGCCGCTTCGCCGAGGGCCCGACGGCCGGACGCGCGGCCCTGCTCGGCGAGCTCAAGCAGGCCTTCGAGGAGGCCACCGGGGCCAGCGCCAACCGCTCCGAGGGCCGGCACTACGCCGACCGGAGCATCCTCTACGAGGAGGCGTACAGCCCCGTGCGGGACGTCGTCCTCGGCCCGGACGTCACCGACGTGATCGCCCGCGAGCTGTCCGTGGTCTACGACCTGACGCTGCTCGTCCCGCGCCTGCGCGTGCGCCGCGAACTGGAGGTCCTGCACCGCTGGGCGGCCGGGCGCTTCGGCCTCGGCACGCCCGTCCCGCTGGCGGACTTCTACGCCGCCTTCTTCGCCGACAAGCCCCGGCTCGCCGCGCAGTGCGAGGAGGTCGACCGGGAGATCGCCGCGCTCGACCGGGAGGTCGTCGACCTGCTGCTGGAGGGCGCCGAGGACGGCCGGGCCGAGAGCGTCGTCGACCGGGCCCGGCTGGAGGAGCTGCTCGCCCGCCACCCGGACACCCCGCCCGCGCTGTGCAACCCGGACGTCATGCTCGCCGCGCCGGACACCGCCGCGATCGCCCGCGGCGACTTCCTCGCCGTCGTCGGGGACTGCCACGCCGTGCGCGAGGCGCTCACCCACTCCAGCTTCGCCCCGATGCTCCAGGCCGAGGCGCCGGAGCTCCTCGACGCCGTCCACGAGCGCTACCGGGGGCTGCTCGACGAGGACGAGGTGCTGGTCGACCTCTCCCGCTCCCACCCCGACAAGACCGGCGCCCAACTCACGTACCCCTGCCCGGACCTGGAGGTCCACGGGCTCTCCCCGAAGGCCCGCGGCGACGTCCTCCAGCCCGGCCGGCTCTACCTGCTGGCCACTCCCGAGCGGCTGGAGCTGCGCGCCCACGGCCTGCCGGGCCGGCTCAAGCTGCTCGCCCCGCTGGCCGGCGGCCCGAGCATCCGCCAGGACCCGCTCTCCCCGTTCGCCTTCCCCCGGCACTTCGGCGGCGTCGGCGTCCGCGCGCGGGACCGCGACCACGTGCCCCGCATCCGCTGCGGCCGGATCGTGCTGCACCGGGAGCGCTGGCGCGTCCCCGCCGAGGCCCTGCGCGGCTGGAGCCCCGGCGTCCGCCCCGCCAAGGGCGACGCCCCCGAGTTCGCCGCCGCCCGCCGGCTGCGCCGCGAGCTCGGCCTGCCCCGCCGGGGCTTCCTGAAGATCCCCGGCGAGCCGAAACCGGTCTACGTCGACTGGGACTCCCCGCTCATCGTCCGGCAGGTCTTCCGGCTCGCCCGGCGGACCACCGACCCCCTGGAGTTCAGCGAAATGCTCCCCGCCCCGGAGCACCTCTGGCTCGACATCGACGGAGAACGTCACACCAGCGAGCTGCGCTGTGCGGTCTTCTCGCGCCGTGCCCACTGAGTGCTCCGCGTCGAGGACCCCCAACGTCCCCACGGACCGAAGGCACTGCCATGACCAAGAGCTGCATCGTCCAGTTGCCCTTCCCCTCCAGCCACGACCCCGACCCGAACCTGGCCCGCTACTACGACGACTACGACCGGCGCTTCCGCGCCATGCTGCCCGAGTACTTCATCCCGACCGACGGCCTGTGGGAGATGCCGCTCTGGGTCGCCCACCTGACCGCCCTGCTGAACACCGCGGGCCTGGACTCCGTCTTCCGCGACCTCTCCCGGACGCCGGCCGAGCCGGAGCAGTGCGCCGAGCCGCTGCTGGAGGCCACCGCGCCCGGCGACCTCGTCCTGATGTCGCCGCTCGCCCAGAACCTCCGCCTCGCCCTGGAGGTGGCCAAGCTGCTGGAGCACGCCGGCCGGCGCGTCGTCCTCGGCGGCAACATGGCCCCGCTCGCCCCGGACGGCGCGGTGCACGCCGTGCACCGCGGCCAGCTCGACGCGACCTTCGTGCGCCGGCTCGTCGAACTCGCCTCCGGATCCGGCGGGAGCCTGGAGAAGCCCCTGCTGCCCGGGCTGGTGTCGGACCGGATCACCTGGTCGCCGGACTACCGCCACCTCGGCGCGTACCAGGGGCGGGTCCCGCTGCTGCGGCTCAACGCCAGCCACGGCTGCCTGTACCAGTGCTCGTTCTGCGGCGACGCCTGGAGCAAGCAGCTCACCCTCGTCGCCAAGGACGCGCTCGCCCGGGAGGTGGACGAGCTGACCGCCCGCTTCCCCGACACCCGGCTCTTCTACATCGGCGACAAGACCTTCGGCCAGTCCCGCGAGGCGGTCCGCAACCTGCTGGACGTCTTCCGCGACCGCCCCGGCTACCGCTTCATCGTGCAGACCCACGTGATGCAGGTGAAGGAGTGGATCGTCGAGGCGATGCTCGAACTCGGTGTCGTGGCCGTGGAGCTCGGCTTCGAATCGGCCGACTCGCAGATGCTCAAGCGCCTCAACAAGCTCTCCCGCGGCCTGGACGACTACACTTCGAAGATCCGTCAACTCAGCGACGCCGGGCTGAAGATCGTCCTCAACATGATGGGCGGCCTCGACGAGGAGACGGAGGCCGCGCACGGCCAGACCGTCACCTGGATGCGGGAGAACGAATCGGCGCTGTGGCTCTTCAACCTCTACAACTTCGTCCCGTACCCGCTCACCCCGGACTTCCCCCGGCTGCGCGAGCGCATCTTCAACTGGGACTTCGCCGACTGGCGGGAGGACGCCCCGGTCGTCTACCGGCCCGCGCACCTGTCCCCCGAGGCGAGCTGGGACCTGTTCCAGGAGAAGATCGCCGCCGCCCACGCCATCATCCGCGACCCGCAGCCGGTCGCCGCGAGCACCGCGACCGGCGGGCCCGCCGCGCAGGAGGACTGACATGACCGAGCTCCCCGACTTCGAAGCGCTCCAGAGCAGCGTCAAGCCCGAGGACTTCGAGCAGGACCCGCTGCCGGGCTGGGCCGGCGTCGGCACCCTCTTCGGCGCCCCCACCACCGCCGCCGACCAGGTGGACGTGGGCGAGGCGGGCTGGGTGGTCTCCGGCGTGCCCTTCGACGCCACCGCCAGCTCCCGGCCGGGCGCCGCCGAGGGGCCGCGGGCGATCCGCCAGGCCAGCCTGGTGTTCTCCAGCTACCTCACCAGCCTCGGCCAGTGGCGGATGCTGGACACCCGCACCGGGCAGACCTTCCGCTACCACGCGCCCCGCGTCGCGGACGCCGGCGACCTGCACATCTACCCGACGGACACGGTCAAGACCTTCCAGGCCGTCGCCGCCGAGAGCCGCCGGCTCAGCCGCAACGCCCCGCGCGTCGTCTTCCTCAACGGCGACCACTCCTGCACCTTCCCCACCTTCGCCGGCTTCCGCGCCGGCCGGCTGGACCGCGGCGAGGGCCGGGTGGGGTTCGTCAACATCGACCACCACTTCGACTTCGGCAACTGGAGCACCCTGCACGGGCCGCTCTACCACGGCTCCAACTCCCGCCGGATCAGCGAGATCCCCGGGATGCGCCCGGAGGACATCGCCTTCGTCGGCGTCGGGGACGTCACCAAGTACGACCAGTTCCGCGGCCTGCTCGACAGCGGCTTCCACGTCGTGCCCGGCTCCTCGATCACCCGGGACGGCGCCGCCGCGGCCCTGCGCCCGGTGATCGAGGAGCTCGGCTCGCGCTGCGACACGGTCTACGTCTCGCTCGACATCGACGTGCTCGACAGCGCCGCGGCGACCGGCACCGGCCACGTCACCATGGGCGGGATCGGCATCGGCGACCTCCTCGACGTCTACGAGGAGCTGCGCGCCCTGCCCGTCGGCGCCGTCGACATCGCCGAGATCGCGCCCCGCTACGACCCCTCCGGCGGCACCGCGCAGATCGCCGCCCGGCTGCTCTTCGAGTTCCTGTTCCGCACCGAGGTGGCCCCGGCCGAACTCGCGCCCTGGGCCCCCGCCGCTCCCTCCGCACCCCTGGAGTCCCGGTGAGATTCACCCCCCACGAAGCGCAGTTCGACTGTACCCCGCTGCTCTCCGGGGACCCGGTCGAGCGCGAACGGGCGCTGGACGCCCTCACCGCCGAGGCCGTCGAGGTCATCCACCGGACCGGCTGGGCGGTCTTCCGGATCGGCCGGCTGCGGCTCGGGGTCGAGGACAGCCGCCGGCTGTCCGCCTCCGTCGTCGAGCGCGTCCGCACCACGCTGATCGCCCGCGGCGCCCCGGCCCGGATGCGGCTGGAGATCGACCGGGCGCAGCAGACCTACGTGCCCGAGGGCTACGCCACCCGCACCCTGCTGCCCCACCACGACGGCCAGCACTGCTCGTACCTGACGCCCAGCCTGCTGGACGCCCCCGACTGGGACCCGGCGCTGCGCACCTACGGCGACACCGGGTACACCACGACCCCCGCGCACAAGATGTACCAGGGCATCTTCCTGCCCGAGGTCGGCGAGGGGCTGAGCGTCACCACGTACTACGACTGGCTCGGCGTGATCGAGGAGGTGATGGAGCGGCGCGGCATCGACCGGGGCACCGACCCGGTGGCCGGCGCGGCCCGGTGGCTCGGCGACAACCTGCGCCGCGGCCTGGAGCGCCAGCCCGAACACGGCTGCGCCTACCCCTCGGTGGGCGCCATGCTGGGGCTGGAGGAGCCGTTCTGGCACGGGCTGTCCTTCCACCACAGCGAGGCCGAGCTGACCAAGCAGGAGCGGCTGCGCTACCCGGCGGCCGCCCTGCTGGCCCGCGACTGCGCCTGCGGCGAGTGCCGCGGCGAGGCCGCCCGGCTCTTCTGCCACCAGCTGCTCACCGCCACCGGCCTGACCTGGGCGAGGTTCCGCCGCCGCTGGGAGGTCCTCGCCCCGGGCGAGCAGTACGACCTGCTGCTCGGCCACAACCTGACCATGCTGCACGGCGGCCTGGCCGGCGGCGCGGGGCGGGTCATCGAACCGCTCTGCCTGGTCGTGGACGAGCCGACCGGCCCCGAGTACGAGCGCTGGCTGGCCGCCTCCTGGCGGCGCACCCTGCCCGGAGCCCGCTGATGCGGGGGGCGCCCGCCACCCTGGCCACCCCCGTCGACCTGCACCTGCACACCCGGTGCTCGGACGGGGACGAGACCCCGGCCGAGCTGGCCCGGCGGTGCGTGGCGGCCGGGCTGCGGGTGGCCGCCGTGACGGACCACGACACCGTCGCGGGCGTGGCCGCCTTCGAGCGGGCCGCCGGCGGGCGCCTCACCGTGGTACCGGCCTGCGAGGTCACCACCGAGTGGCGCGGCCGGGAGACCCACTGCCTGGCCTACTTCGTCGACCCGGGCGACGAGGCCTTCCGGCGCCGGATCGGGCGCCTCCACGACGCCGAGCTGGCCTGGTGGGGCGCCTGGACCGACCGGGCGCGGGCCCTCGGCGTGCCGCTCGACCGGGCCGGGGTCGAACGGCGCCTGGGCGGCGGCCGGGTGGCCTTCGTCGACGACTACCTGGCGCTGCTGCTGGAGGCCGCGCGGGACGACCCGCGGTTCGCGCCGTACGCCGACGGCGAGGACCGGTTCGCCCGGCTGGCCGCCGACTGGTGCCGCCCCGGGCAGCCGCTGTACGTCGAACACCCGGTCATGCCCGGCCTGGTGGAGGTGCTGTCCTGGGTCGAACAGGCCGGCGGGGTCGCCGTCCTCGCCCACCCCGGCCGGCTCACCGCCGGGCTGGACGCCGCCGAGGCCGCGGCGCTGCTGGAGCCGCTGCGGGCGGCCGGCCTGGCCGGGCTGGAGGTGTGGACCAGCTGGCACACCCCGGCCGACAGCACCCGGCTCGCCGCGGTGGCCGAGCGGCTCGGCCTGGTCGCCACCGCCGGATCCGACTACCACGGGACGCGGGTCAAGCCGTGGGCGCCGAGCCCCGGCCTGCTGCCCGCGCTCCCCGCCGACCCGTTCGCCGTCCTGGACGCCCTGCACGACCGGCGCCCTTCCGTCCACTCGACTCCCCAGGTGAGGCTGTGACCACCGTCAACGACCCCCAGACCAGCGCCGGGCCCGGTACGCGCGTCGCCTGGCAGCTCGCGCCGGTCGTCGTGCTCCGCCAGGCCGGCTTCCCGATGGAGCTGCTCGCCCCGCTGGCCGACCCGGCCGCCGCCGAGGAGGCCGCGGAGCTCGTCGCCCTCGGGCAGCGGCTGAAGGAGCTGGCCGAGGAGTTCAAGGCCGCCCTGCGCCGGCACCCGGTGCCCGGCGCCGCCCGGCTGTCCTCCCCCGCCGGGTACCTGCTGCCCGTCCCCGAGCCCGAGCTGGCCGCCGCGGCCGCCGCCGTCCCCGCCGACGCGGCCGCCACCCTGCGCGCCTACCAGGACGCCGCCCGGCGGTTCGCCGAGGAGCAGGCGCGGTTCGCCGCCCGGCACCAGGACCGGCTCGACCGGGCCGGGGCCGCGGTGGTCGAGGCCTTCGGCGACGAACGGCTGCGGCAGGTGCTGCTGCTCTCCAACGACTCCGCCTACCCCACCTTCGCCGCCTGGCTGGACTCCCACGACGGCGGGACGGGCCGGCGCACCCGCAAGATGACCGACCTGCTCACCATGTACCTCCAGCGGGTCACCACCAAGAACGAGACCCACTCGCACTTCGGCCCCTTCACCCCGGGCCGCCTCGGCACCGCCCCGGGCATCACCTGGTCCGGCGAACGGGAGCTGGAGCGGCGCGCGCTGTTCAGCCACTGGGCCGCGGAGAGGATCGCCCAGAGCGCCGCCGCCGTCCCCGGCCTGCTCGACTACGCCCGGCCCCGGCGCCGCCCGCTCTCCTTCCTGCGCGACGGCCGGATCGACCTGTACGCCTTCACCACCCGCGACGGCCTGGACACCGACTGGGACTTCCGGCACCTCGGCGGGCGCCCGGTGGAGCCGCACGAGGCCTGGCTGTGGCAGCACTGCGACGGTGAGCGCACCCTGCGCGACCTGCGGCGGGCCTGGCAGGAGGAGCTGCGCTGCCCGCTGCCCTTCGACAAGGTGCTCACCGAACTCGCCGAACGCGAGTGGGTGGTCGTCGAGTTCGAGATCCCGATCGGCGACCACCGGCCGCTGGCCGCGCTGCGCGAGCAGCTGGCCGCCGCCCCCGCCGAGCTCGCCGCCCCGCTGCTCACCGCGATCGACGGCTTCGAGGCGGACCTGGCCCGCTTCGCCCGGCTGCCGCTGAGCGAGCGCGCGGCCGCGCTCGCCGCCGCCAAGGCCCGCTTCGAGGAGCTGACCGGCGGCCCCGCGAACCGCAACAGCGGCCTGCACTACGCCGACCGCAGCATCCTGTTCGAGGAGGCCCGCGGCCGGCCCGTCGACCTGACCGTCGGGCCGGACCTCGCCCGCTTCATCACCGACGAGCTGTCCGTCGTGTACGAGACCGTGCTGGCCGGCCCGCGCCTGCGGATGCGGCGCGAACTGGTCATCCTCACCCGGTGGGTGGCCGACCGCTTCGGCCCGGGGGTGGAGATCCCGCTGGACGTGCTCTACGCCGAGTTCTTCCGCGACCGGGACGCCATCGCCCGCGAGTGCCTGGCCGTCGAGGCCGAACTCGCCGAACTGGACCGGGCGATCGGCGCCGCCCTGCTCGGCGACGCCGCCGCCGACCCGGACCGCTGCGAGGTCGTGGTGGACCGGGAGCGGATGGCGGCCGTCCTCGCCTCCCAGCCGAGCAGCCCGCCGGCGGTCTGCGACCCGGACATCCTGTTCGCCGCGGGAAGCCGGGAGGACCTCGCCGCGGGCCGGTTCACCGCCGTCATCGGCGACTGCCACGCGGTGCGGGAGGTCATCACCCACACCAGCTTCGGCCCGCTGATCCAGGAGCACACCCCCGAGCTGCTCTCCGAGGTGTACCGCGGCTACCGCTCCCTGCTCGCGGACGACGAGGTGCTCGCCAACCTGTCCCGCGGCCACCCCGACAAGTCCTCCACCCAACTCGTCTACCCCTGCCACGACCTGGAGGTCTACGGCCGCTCCGCGCAGTCCCGCGACCGGGTGCTCCAGCCCTCCCGGCTCTACCTGGTGCTGCGCGACGGCCGGCTGGAGCTGCGCGCCCACGGCGTGGAGGGGCGGCTGCGGCTGATGGCGCCCCCGGCCGGCGGCCCGAGCATCCGGCAGGACCCGCTCTCCCCGTTCGCCTTCCCCCGGCACTTCGGCGGCGCCGGGCTGGACGCCCCCGACCTGGCGCACATCCCGCGCATCCGCCACGGCCGGGTGGTGCTCCAGCGCGAGACCTGGCGCATCCCCGCCGCCCGGCTGCGCGACAGCAGCGCGTTCGGCCGCCGCACCGGCCGGGACGACGCCGCGCTGTTCGTCGCCGCCTGCCGGCTGCGCGCCGAGCACCGGCTGCCCCGGCACGTCTTCGTCAAGGTCCCCGGCGAGCCCAAGCCGGTCTACGTCGACTGGGATTCCCCGCTGCTGGTCCGGCAGCTGGGCCGGCTGGCCGCCCGGGTCGAGGGCACCCTGGAGGTCTCCGAGATGCTGCCCGCCCCCGACCAGCGCTGGCTGGAGGTGGACGGCCTGCGGTACACCAGCGAACTGCGCTGCGCCGTCTTCTCGGCGGGCCACCAGGACCGGCCGGAGCCGCGCGGGTGAGCTCCGACACCACCGTCCGCCCGGCCTCCGGCTACCACCGGGTCATCGGCGCCGCCGCCTCCTCCGCGGTCGGCGACGGCATGCGCTTCGCCGCGCTGCCGCTGCTGTCCACGGCGGTGCTGCGCGACGCCTTCCAGGTCTCCGCGGTCACCGCCGCGACCACGGTGCCCTGGCTGCTGTTCGCCCTGCCCGCCGGGGCGTACGCCGACCGCTTCGAGCGGCGCCTGCTGATGGTCCTCGCCGACCTGCTGCGCGCCGCGGTGCTGCTGCTGACCGTCCTGCTGCTCGCCGCCGACCGGCTGACCTTCTGGCCGCTGCTCACCGCGGCGTTCCTGCTGGGCGTCGGCGAGGTGCTGTTCGACTGCGCGTCCTTCGCGCTGCTGCCGAGCGTCGTCCCCCCGGAGCGGCTGGAGGCGGCGAACGGCCGGCTCTTCGCGGTCCAGACGGTCGGCCGCGACCTGCTCGGGCAGGTGGTCGGCGGGGTGCTGTTCACGGTGGGCCGGGCCGTCCCGCTGCTGCTCGACGCGGTCTCCTTCCTGGCCTCCGCGCTGCTGCTGCGCGGCGTGCGCGGATCCGCGCCCGAGGCCGCGGCCGGGGCGGAGGGCGGGGCGGAGGGCGGGGCGGGGCCGTCCGCCGGGCGGCCCCGGCTGCTGGCCGACATCCGGGAGGGCGTCGCCCTGGTGCTGCGCGACCCGCTGCTGCGCGCCCTGACCGTCTCGGCCGGCGTCATCAACGCCGTCTACCTGGGGCAGATCGCGGTCTTCGTGATCCTGGTGCGCGACGTGCTGGGGCTGCCGGACTCCGCGTACGGGGCGCTGCTGGCCGCCGGCGCCGTCGGCGGGGTGCTCGGCAGCACCGTCGCGAGCCGGCTGACCAGGGCGGTCGGGCGGGTCCCCGCGCTGGTCGGCAACCTGGCGCTGATGGGCGTCGCGGGCCTGGCCGTGGGGGCGAGCGACCGGGTGTGGGTGGTGGCCGTCGCCTACTGCGCGACCGGCTTCGCCCTGATGGTCTGGAACGTCGTCGCCGTGTCGCTGCGCCAGACGATCGTCCCGGACCGGATGCTCGGCCGGGCCACCGGCGTCTACCGGCTGTTCGCCTGGGGCACGATGCCCCTCGGCGCGCTGGTCTTCGGCCGGGTGAGCACCGCGGCCGGGCCGGGCGCCGCCTTCGCCCTCGGCGGCGTGGTCACCCTGCTGACCTGCCTGCCGATCGCCTACACCCTGCTGAGGGACAGCAGGGTGTCCGACCGTCGCAAGACTCCCGAGGATGCACCATGAGTGAGCGTTTCGCCGAACTGGACCGGCTGGCCGAGCAGTGGGGCCTGAGCGGCCTGGAACTCGTCGGCAAGGGCCTGGAGTTCACCGTCTTCCGGGCCCTGGACCGGGACGGCGGGCCGGTCGCGGTACGCCTCGCGCACCGGCGGTTCGACTCCAACGCCAACGACCCGCACGTGGACACCCGCGCCCTGCTCGTCCAGGAGCACGCCGTCGCCCGGCACCTGGCCGCGTACGGCCTGCCGGTCGCCCGGGCCCGGGAGCTGGTGCTCGCCGACGACCCCGGCTCCCCCGACGTGCTGCTCTCCGACTACGTCCCCGACGACGGCTCGCCGCTCGACTCCCACGCCCTCGGGCGGCTGCTCGCCGAGCTGCACCGGGTGCCGCCGCCGCGGCTGCGGCCGGTGGCCGCCGAGGGCGCCGGCACCGCCGAGGCGGTCGCCGCCCGGATAGGCCGCCGCTGGGCCGAGCTCGCCCGCCTCGTGGACGACCTGCCCGAGCCCCCGGCCGCCGCCCTGCTCACCCGGCAGCTGGCCGGCCTCACCGAGGACAGCCTGCTTCACCTGGACGTGCGCAGCTCCAACATCCGCCGGGCGCACGGCCGCGCCACCGCCCTGCTGGACTGGTCGAACGCCCTGCTCGGCACGCCCGCCCTGGAGTTCGGCCGGCTCGCCGAGTACGCCCGCTACCCGGAGAACGAGCTCGACCCGGCCGCCCTGCGCGCGGGCTACGCGACCGTCGCCCCCGTCCCCGCCGAGGACGACCCCTGCCTGCTCGCCTGCCGCCTGGACGCCGCCCTGATGCTCGCCCTGGTCTTCCTCTCCGAGGCCCCCGACCCCGCTCGCGGCCCCGGCGCCGCCGCCCACGCCCGCGACCTCGCCCTGCGCCTGGTCCGCGGCTAGGGCCTGTCTTCGAGCTCCCGCCTGCGGGCGTCAGAGACGGGAGATCCACAGGACGGCGATCGCCATGGTCGCGACCAGCAGGAAGAGGAACACCCAGCCGATCAGGTTCCGGTCGTCGCCCTGGTCGTCGGCGTACCGGGACTGCGGCCGCCGGTAGCCGGACAGCGGCGGCGGGCCGGCCGGTGCCGGGGCGGGCGGGGGTTGCGGCGGGGGCGGCTCCTCGGCCCGGGCCGGGGCCGGCAGCGGCGGCGCCTCGGGCGGCAGCTCGGCGCCCGACGGCTCCTGCGGGGCGGGCAGGGGTGGCGGCGGGGGTGCCGGTGCGGGCGCGGGCCGAGGGGCCGGGGCCGCCGGGCGGCCGTGGTGCAGCCGCTGCCACAGGGCGGGCGCCAGGTCCGGCGGGAGCCCGTCGAGCGCGGGTGCCCCCGGCGGGGGAACCAGGGTACGCAGCAGTTCGGCCTCCAGCACGGAGTCGGCGTGGGCCAGGAGCCCGGCCAGCCAGCGGTCGAGCGCCTCGGCGTGGCGGGCCTCCCGGGCGTACGGCGAAACCGCCCAGCCGAACAGCCAGCCGGCCCGCCGGGCGAGTTCGCTGTCCCCGGCCGGCTCCGGCCCGTCACGGAAGAGGTAGAGCCGCTGGCGCAAAGCCTCGGCGCAGAGTTCGGCCCGCGCCTCGGGGCCGCGGTCGGACCGGCCGTCGAAGAGGTGCACCAGCAGTTGGGTGGTCGCCGGGTAGGAGAGGTCCTCCTCCTGGAGCAGGGCGAGCACCGCGCGGTCGTTCAGCCCGCTGATCCAGGCCGCCACGGCCCGGCCCTCCTCGTCGTCGGGGCGCGGGTTGCGCAGGGCCGCGCGCAGCCACGCGGCCGCGGGCGGACGGGCGGAGCGGACGGGAGCGGCGGGCTCCGCGGGCGCCGGCGGGGCGGGCAGCGTCCCGGCTTCCTCGTACACCGACGCCCGGCCGCCCGGTTCCTCGGCCTCGGCGGGTTCCCGCTCCGGCTCCCGCTCCGACCCCGGCTCCGGGGCGCGGGGGGCGCCGGGCCCGGCCCCCTCCCCGTGGTCGCGGGCGCTCGGCCGCGGCCGCTCCTCGGCCGGCAGCCGGGCACCCCCGCGCTGCCCGCGCGCCGGCCCCGCCCGGCCCTCGCCGTGCCCGACGGCGTCCAGGCAGCTGTCGACACGCCGGACCGCTTGCTCGTGCGCCCGGTCCTCCGCGGGCCGTCTCGGGTCGACGCGGCAGCGCGCGCGGTTGCGGCCGTCGTCCGTCGCCCACTCGGAGACCCAGGTGACCAGCAGGTCGTGCCGGTCCGTCATGTCGTGGGTGGCGAAGGTCCAGGGCCGCCCCAGCCGGTCGCCGAAGACCAGGCGCAGGCCCGCGACGACCACCCCGGCCCGGTTGCGCTCCGGCCAGCCCGGCAGGGCGTCGCTGCGCAGCGAAAGGCAGCACCGCTGGTCGCGCAGCAGGGCGGCGGTGGCGGCGGTGAGCGCGTCGCGGACCTCCGGCAGGAGGGCCAGGGTGTCGTTCCAGGCCGGGGCGGCGACCGCCTCCAGCTCCGCGGTCGGCACCGGCGGCTGCCCGCCGTGGGCCTGTTCGGCGAACTCCGGCCCGCTCCACGTCCAGTCGCGCAGGCCCAGGCAGCGGCGGGGGCCGAGGAGCCCGCTCGGCCCGACCAGGACGTGCGCGGCGGTGCTGGGCCGCCCGCCCGCGTCGGCCGTGGGCCAGCGCTGGACGAGGGCGGCGCGGCCGTCCCGCAGCCGGGTGCGCACCACGCTGGGGCAGGGCGCGCCGTCGACGCGCAGGAACGGGGCGAGCTCCCGGCCGAGGTCGTCGGCCTCCTCCCGGGGGCAGGACCAGGCCGCGGCGGCCAGCCCGGCGCCGCGCCGGCCCTGGTTGCCCTGCCAGCGGAACACGATCTGGTCGACGCTCTCCCGGCCCGGGCCGGTGCCTCGCGCGTTCATCGGTCCACCTCGTGGAGGGATCGGCCCTCGGCGAGTTCGACGATGCCGTGCATCGCGAACAGCGAGAGCAGGGGTTCGAGGACCCGCTGGGCGCGCACGCCGCGCGGGTAGCGGCTGTCCTCCTGCCGGCCGCCCGTCGCCGAGGCGACGTGCAGGGTGCAGTGCAGCGCGGTGTCGAAGGGGCGCAGCCAGGCCTTTCCGGCGTGGCGGTCGAGCAGGGCGTACACGTCGCGGCTCTCCTCGCGGAGCCGTCGGCGGCTCAGCGGGGTGTGGCCAGGCTCGCCGAGCCAGCGGTCGACGGGGGGTTCGGACCGCAGCAGGTCGGCCTTGGCGACGACCACCGCGGAGGGGACGGTCAGGTAGGGGCCGGTGCGCGGGACGCGGTCCAGGACGGTGGCGAAGGCCGGGTCGCCGTCCCGGTTGACGTGCAGTCCGAGCGCCGTGCGGATCTCGTCCAGCTGGGCGAGCGGCATGGCGATCGTCGGGTCGACGACGAAGATCAGGGCGTCGACGCCGAGCAGGAACCGCAGCAGGGCGTCGGTGCGCAGCAGGTCCTCGCCGGCGAGGTCGAAGAAGGCCAGCGGCCTGGTCCGGCCGGCCGCGTCGGTGATCAGCAGCGACTCGACGAACCGGGCGGTGTCGTCCCGGCCGAGGGCGGCGGTGTGGGCGAGCACCCGGCCGTCGCGCAGCGGCACCACCCGGTTGGTCAGGAAGCCCGCGTGCTGCTGCGGGTTGACGGACTGCCAGCTGATGCCGTACGGCTTCAGCCGGTCGTCCGCGATCTCGGCCACCATCTGGGTGAGCAGGTGGCTCTTGCCGGTGTTGGACTGGCCGACCATGGCCACCGTCAGCGGGCGGCCGTTCCTCAGGTAGGGGACGGGGATGTGGTGCTCGCGGACGGTGCCGTTGCCCGGGCAGAGCTGGAAGGCGCCGCGCAGCTCGTCGGCGAGCAGCCGGGGGTTGGGCTGGGCCTGCGGGTCGTAGGGGCGCAGCTCCTGGACGGCGTCGGGGGTGTACAGGGCGGTCGGGTCGTAGCGGATCGGCTCCAGGCAGGAGGGGCAGAGCACCGCGTCGCCCGGGGTGCCCCCGGCGCGGTCGGCCGGCTCGCCGACCGGCTCCCCGGGCGCGGCCGCGCCGGCCGAGCGCTTCAGTGCCAGCGTCCGGTCGTACCCGGCGCGGTGCGCGGCGAGCCCGTCGGCGGCCAGCCGGTCGGCGGCGGGCGCGCGGTCGGGGGCGAGCAGGCCGAACAGGGCGGCCGGGGTGGGGCGGTCGGCGGCGCGCGGGGCGAAGGCGGGGCCCATGGTGTGGGCGAGCGAGCGGTGGTCGGCCAGGTCGGGCGGCGGCCGGTCCGGGTCGCCCTCCCGGCCGGTGACCAGGCTGTACATCACCTGGGCGACGCTCCACAGGCCGTCCCGGGGGTCGCTGCACCCGACGCCGTCGCGCACCTCGGGCGGGGCGTACGGCGCGGCCCCGCGCGGCGTGCGGGGGCGGCCGGTGTGGGTCACCGCGTCCAGGCCCCAGAGCTGGACCCGGCGGCCGTCCCAGCGGACGGTGCCCGGGGCGACGCCGTGGTGGACCAGGCCGAGCTCGGCGAGCACGGCGAGGGCATCCACCAGGTCCCGTTCGATGAACCGCAGTTGGGCGCCGGGCAGGCCGTGCAGCCGCTCCACGGTGCGGCCGCGGGGCAGCCGGTAGAGCGCGAACGGCTCGGCGCCGTCGAGCTCGTAGCCGATCAGGGCGGGGAACGGCCCGTCCTCGCCGGGCGCCGCGAGTGCGCGGTGCAGCCGCAGCGCGACGGCCGTCTCGGCGTCGAGGGCGGCGAAGGAGGCCGGGGCGGCCTCGGCGCCGCCGGGCGCGTCGGCCCCGGCGGCCCGCACCTGGAGGCACCGGACGGTGTTGTTCAGCACCGCCCGGCGGGCCCGCAGCGGCCCTCGGGCGGCCGGGCCCGGGTCGGCGCCGAACCGGGCCCAGGTCCGGTTCCGCCGCCCGTCGGGGGTCAGGAAGGCCAGTTCGACGGGCTTCGCGCGGGCGGGGCCGCCGGCCCGCGGGCCGGGCCCGGGGGTGGTCACCATTCCTGCTCCTCGCTCTGGGCCGGGTCGTCGTGCCACTGCCGGACCGTCCGGACGACGCCGGGCCTCAGGCCGGTCAGCCGCAGCAGGCCGGCGTACCGGCCGGAGGCGGTCAGCACCTCCCGCCGCTCGCCCGGGCCCGGCGCGCCGCCGTAGCGCCGCCCGTCGAAGGCCGGGTCACCGAAGGCCTCGTCGGCTCCGGCGGCGGCGCGGGCGGCCTGCGGGCCGAAGCGGATCAGCGCGACGGCCAGCGGGTCGCGGCTGAGCAGGTGGAGCTGCTCCGAGGAGTTGAGCTGGACCACGGTGCGCCCGTCGGGGTCGAGCACGGCCGGGTCGGCGGTCCGCCGGGCGTCGATGCCCAGCAGGCCGGCCGGCCCGCCGCGGTCGCGGTCCGGCGAGGCGTACGGCGGGGCGCAGAGCACGTCGTCGTCCCGCAGGTGGTCGCGGACCGCCCCGAGGTGCTCCCGGACCCGTTCGGCGATCCGCTCCCGGGCGGCGGCGCCGACGTGGCCGCGCTCGACCGCGCCCCAGTACGGCGCCAGCGCGGCCAGCGCGGCGTCGGTCAGGTCCGCGGTCAGCACCGTGACCAGGTCCGGGCCGCCCTTGGCCTCGCCGCGCTCCAGCCAGGCGGGCGCCGCCGCGGGGCGGCCGGTGCCCGGGTCGTCGGGCGCGGGGCCGGCGTCGCCGTCGTCGTCGGGGTCGGAGTCCGGGCCGGAGCGCGGCGGGTCGAGGTCCCAGTCGTAGTCCTCCGACCACTCCGGCTCCTCGAACCCGCCGCTCTCCTCGCCGAGGCCGTTCAGCCAGCTGTCCAGCTCCTCTTCGAGGCCCTCGGGCAGCCCGGCGTCGAGGCCGCGGGCCGCCTCGTCCGCCGCGGCGTCGGCCGTCGCCCGCAGCACCCCGGCCACGGCCAGCGCCGCGTCCGCGCAGTAGCGGCGCTCCTCGACCGCCCAGAACTCGCGCAGCGCCCGGGCCAACAGCCCGTCCAGGCCGTCGAGTTCGTCCCGCAACGGGGCGGTGCCGCGCTCCCGGCCCCAGCGCTGGGCGTGGCCGTGCCAGAGCCGCAGCAGCAGCCAGGCCCAGCCGCCGACGGCCAGCGGCAGCGCCAGCGCGGCCGGCCAGAGCGGCAGGCCCACCAGCGAGGCGCCCGCCGCGCCCGCCGCGGCGCCCAGGAGCGCCGCCGCGCCGAAGCCGAGCCCGTCCGCCGCTCTGGCCGGGCCGCCGGGCAGCCGGCGCGCCACCAGCAGCACGCCCAGCACGACCAGCACCGGGACGGCCAGCGCCACCGGCAGCGCCGCCCCGGTCCACAGCCCGCCCAGCAGGCCGGCCAGCGCCGTGACGGCGAGCACCCCGGCCCCGGGCGGGTCGGGCTCCAGCGGGCCGGCCGGCCGGCCGGCCGCGCCCGGACCGGCGAGTTCGGCGAGCAGCGGCGCGTTGGACAGCGGCTGCACCTGCTCGGCGAGCAGGGCGAAGCGCTGCGCCACCGCGCGCAGCGGCAGCCCGTCGCGCAGCAGCCCGAGCGCGAGGCTGCGCAGGCTGTCGCCGATCCGCTCGCCGCTGGTGGCGGCGGGCGCGACGGCGATCCCGAGCCGGGCGAGCCGGGCGGTGGACTCGGCGGCGGGCAGCGCGCCGGCCGTGCCGCCGTCGCTGCGCAGCACCTGTCCGACCACCTCGCGGTAGCGGTCCAGCGCCTGCCGGGCGCGGTCCAGCGCCGCCTCCAGACCGGCCCGGCCCGAGCCGGTCAGCAGGCCGACGGGGCTGCCGAAGGTCAGCAGCCCGTCGTCGGCGGCGTCGAGGGCGGCGACCGCCTCGCCGTGGGCCCGGGCGGCGGCGCCGCCGTCCTCCCGGCGGCCGGGGCTGCCGGAGGTGGCGCCGGCGACCAGCGCGCAGAGCGCGGGCGGGAGGTCGGCGCCGGCCCTGGCCGTCGTCCCGGCCGGGGCGACGGTGTGGGAGCCGGCGAAGCGCAGCAGCGCCTCGTTCCAGGCCTGGCCCCGGACCTCCGGCGCCAGGCCGTGCTCCAGCACCCGAAGGCCGGGCGCGGCGACCGCGTCGGGCAGCGCCCCCAGCACGTCCAGGGTCTCGTCGAACACCTCGGGCAGGGTGAGCAGGTCGACCAGGACGGCCAGCGCGTGCGGGTCGTCCGGCTCGGCGGCCCCGGGCCGGCCGTCGCCCGCGTGGAGGTCGCCGGCCCAGACCAGCCCGGCCTCGGGGCCGCGCAGGGTCGCCGGGCGGACCAGCCGGCGCTCGGCCGGGCGGTCCTCGGCGGGGACGGCGGGCAGGCCGCCGACCAGCAGGCAGAGCACGCGCACCCGGCCGGGCGCGGGGTAGCCCATCAGCTGCTCGTACCTGGTGCGGTGATCGACCAGGCCGGCCGGGGTGTCGACGACCAGGAAGCGGTGGTCGTGCGGCCGGGGCAGGCCGCGCCGGGCGAGCCGGTCGGCGACGGCGGCCCGCAGGTCGGCCGGGTCGGTGCCGGCGAGTTCGGCGGTGCGCAGGTCCAGGTGGAGGACCGGGGCGTGGGCGCGGATCGGCTCGCTCATGCGTCGTCACCGCCGTCGCGGTCGTCGTCGTACCAGTCCGGGAGCGACGGCTCGTCGGGCTTGCGGAACGGGTCGCGGGTACCGCGGCGGCGGTCGTCGTCGCCCACCCGGTCGCGGCGGCGGTCGTCGTCGCGCTCGCGGTCCCGTGCGCGGTAGCGGTCACGGACGGGTTCCCGGTCGCGGTCGCGGTCGTCGCCGGGCTCCCGGTCCCGGTAGCGGCCGCGGTCGCCGTCGGGCTCCCGGTCCCGCACCCGCTCCTGGTCCGCCCCGTCGGCACGCCGGGCGGTGCCCCAGTCCTCCTCCTCGCCGCGCACCGGCTGCACCGGCCCGTCGTCCTCGACCTCGTCCGCCGGACGCGGCGACAGCTCCCCCCGCCCGATCGCCTCCAGGAGCCGCTCCAGGGTCGGCTGGACGGCGCGCTGGTCGCGGAACTCCGTCCTCAGCGCCGCCGGGAGGGTCTCCGCCCAGAACTGCCACAGCGGGCGGAACCAGCCCTCGACGCGCTCCCCGCCCGACGCCCGCCGGGAGGTGAGCAGGCGCAGCTGCTGCGGGGCGATCTGCTCGACCAGCCGGACGAACAGCGGGTCGGGGCGGCTGGCCGAGCGGGTCAGCCCGGCCGGGCGGGCGTCCATCAGCTGCTCGGCGTAGTCCCCGACCGCCCGCTCGTCGTCCAGCACCGTCCAGCGCTCGTAGGCGCGCAGCAGCTCGGCCCAGCTGGAGACGCCGTCGTGCTGCGCGCCGAGGCGCAGCCGCAGGCTCGGCACCTCGGGGCCGCGCTCGCGGAACAGCCGCAGCCGGATCAGCCGGGGCGAGTCCTCGGGGCCCTCCAGCACCTCCACCTGGCCGTTCCAGAGCAGGCAGAGCAGCCGGTGCAGCACGTGCCGCCGGTCCGCCTCGGTGGACACCAGCCAGTCGTCCCGGTAGCCCAGGCGCTGGCGCCAGCGCAGGACGTCCTCGGCCTGCTCCGCCTCCCTCGCCTTGGCCCACTGCCGCAGCACCTTGCGGACCTCGGGCACCTCGGTGAGGCTCATCTCGCTGCGGAACAGCACGACCGTGATCGACTCCGTCTCCACGCCGCGGAACTCCGCGCGCGCGTCCCCGGGCAGCCGCAGCGCCCGGCGCAGGTAGTCCTCGGCCTCGTCGACGTTCCTGACCTTCGGGTACGTCACCAGCGCCTTGAGCGGCCCGGTGCCCTCCGGCACGAAGCCCGCCGGGAGCAGGCCGGCCACCTTGCGGCCGAACTGGTCCAGGGCCTCCCGGCTGACCTGCTCGCCGGCCTCGGCACTGCCCGCCGCCGCGGCCAGCAGGACGCCCATGGAGGGCAGCAGCGGCCGCTCCTCCAGCTGTTCCCCGCTCTCCGCGAAGAGCCGCTTGACCCCGGCCTCCACGACCGCCTTGACGGCGCCGACCGCGCCGTCCGGGTCGCGCCGGCTGGTCGCGTGCGCCGCGCGCCACTCGTCCCCGTCGACCAGCCGCAGCAGCAGGGCGGCCTGGTCCCCGGTGTCGGCCAGGCCCTCGCGGGTGGCGAGCCTGGCGACCAGGTCGTCGTAGAAGTGCCGCAGGTCGCGCTGCGGCGGCAGCAGGTACGAGACGCCGGTCCGGTCCTCGTACAGGACCCGGGACTGCTCGGCGAAGGCCTTCGGCTCCTGCGCGTTGTGCCGGTGCAGGGCCTCGACCAGGCGGGTCACCTCCCGCTCCAGGGCCCGGGCGGCCGGCTCCCAGCGCTGCTGCTGGTTGCGCCAGCCGTCGTGCCAGACCTGCCGGGCCCGCCAGCGGTACCAGGCGTTCTGCTCGCGCAGCACGGTCTGGACGTCCTCGTCCCCCCAGCGCGGTTGGGCGAGCCCGTAGGCGCGCCGCCTGATCCGGGGCACCGGCGGCGGCTGGTCCGGGGTGCCCGGGGGCAGCGCCGGGGTCCGGGTGCGGTTGTCGAGCAGGCCGAGGAAGCCGAGCCGGGCCAGGTCGTCGGCCTCCTGGGGCCGCCCCTTGACGACCCGCTCGACGGTGAACGGGTCCACGGTGGCGAGCAGTTTGTCCACCGCCCGCCGGGGCGCGAAGTTCTGCGCCATCTCGGCGGTGCGCTGCGCCACCAGCCGGGTGAGGTTCGCGAGGGCCTGCTGCATGTCGCCCTGGCGGGCCATCAGCGCGGCCTCGATCGCCGAACCGCCGCGCGGCTCCGCGGCGAAGGGCTGGAGCTCCAGCGCCCGGCGCTCCAGCAGCTCCTCCAGGCCGGAGTCCGCGAACATCTGCTTCACCAGCTCCTCGACGGGCCGGTGGGCGCGGCGGGTGCCGCCGCTCAGCTGCTCGACCGAGGCCCGCAGGAAGCGGCCCGAGACCAGGGCCGCCAGCTCGTCCGTCGGCGCGGTCATCGAGGCGACCAGGCTGGTCGACACGCCCTGGCGGCCGATCCCGGAGGCGGAGACGGCCGCCCGGTGCACCCCGCGATTGATGAAGCTCGCGGCGAAGGTCTGGTAGTCGTCGTCGGCGCGCGAGCGGGTGCTCTCCCGGCCGTCGCCGAGCTCGGTGCCGATCAGCGACATCACCAGCGAGACCATCGAGCGGCGCAGGTCGTCCTGGCGGATGCCGGCGGTGCGGCTGAACAGGAAGGCGGTCGGCAGGATGCCGCTGCGCAGCCGGATCGGCGCGGCGTGCGGGTACCGGATCCGCAGCGTCAGGTCCTCGCTGAGGTCGCCGACCTCGGCGGCCTCGATGGGCGCGTTCTGCTCGTCCACCAGGCGGAACAGGTCCACCAGGGCGCGGGCGGAGTTCAGCTCCGCCTCCCGGCCGCCCCCGCGCGCGGCCGGGAACGCGGACGGCATCACCACGAGCGGATAGATCTTGACGCCGTCGAAGCGCTTCTCCTGGAAGGCGTGGTTGATCAGGTGCAGGTAGTCCAGGAAGATCCCGGCCCCGGTGCCGCCGGCGACCGAGAAGGCCACGAACACGTCGCAGCCGGACACCGGGCCGCCGCCGAGCTGGCTCAGCGCGCCGCCGCAGCGCGCGAGCGCGTCGATGGCGTCGGTCAGCGGGGCCAGCACCGGGTCCAGCCCGTCGCGCAGGGTGCCGAACAGCCCGGCGCGCCCGACCGTCGGCAGCTGCCCGGCGCCGTTCTTGAGCGGGACGACCCTGGGCTCGTTGGTGCGCGGCGGCAGCCAGGAGGCGGTCTCGCCGGAGAGGCTGGCCCGGAGCATCTTGGTGATGTCGGGCGAACTGTCGTAGTTCGGCAGCAGGTTGGGGGTGGCGCGGGAGGTGCGGCTGTACGCCGCGCGCAGCGCCGGGTCGGTGGTGGAGAGCGGCAGGTGGGCGAGGTCCGCCTCGCTGTAGTCCGCGTAGACGAACTGGAGGCAGTCCGGCAGTTGGTGGGGCGCCATGCCGCCGAGGTGGGTGAGCGCGGTGCCGTCGGGGCCGCACAGTTCGGCGCGCAGGCGCCGCTCCAGTTCGGCGCCGACCAGGCCGCCGGTGCCGCCCAGGCCGACGAACAGCATCGGCTGGAAGATCTTCATGGGTTCCGCCTTCATCCGGCCGCGCGGGCGCGGCCGGCTCGGGTGTCGACCGGCACGGGTCGAGGTGGTGGTCCGGGTGTTCGAGGGTGGGTGGTGGGTGGGGGGTGGTGGATCGGGGCCGGGACGGGGGCCGGGGACGCTCAGAGGTAGTCGCCGCCGACGTCGGACGGTGCTCCGGCGCCTGGTGACGCCACGGTGGCGGCGGCAGCCGTCCGCCGCCGCCGTTCGTCGCGGACCTCCACGAAGAGCCCGCCCGCGAGCGGCACCGCGTGCTCCGGCTGGATCCGGCTCCTCGTCTGCCCGCGCCGCTCCAGCACCACGCCGCCGTCCAGGCTGCGCTGGATCCGGTACGGTCCGCCGGGCCGGCGCACCAGCCGCGGGTGCTCGCCGCCGAGGCCCTCCACCTCGAAGCCGAACCAGCCCCCGCTGCCGGCGTCGGTGGCGAGGTCGCCGCGGTCGCGGCCCTGCTCGTCCAGCAGGAGCAGCCTGAGCCCGGCCGGGCTCCTGCCCCGCTTGCGCTGGAGGCGCACGGCCGTCGCGGCCAGCACGGCCAGCACCGCCGCCAGGCCGCCCAGCAGGACCGCCCACCACCAGGTCTCCCAGAAACCCGGTGGCCGGGTGACCGTCAGCGCCAGCGGGGTGTCGGCCAGCACCTGGTCCCTGTCGCTGCCGTCGAGCACGGTGACCTTGCCGCCGAGCCGCAGGTCCCCGCCGTCGAGCCGGCCGTGGAAGGCGCCCGCCCGGGCGACCGTCACCCTGACGCCCACCTGGCGGGACTCGTTCGGCGCCAGGGTGACCTCCCCGGGGGAGACGGCCAGCAGGCCCGGGGCGGCGTCCCGGAGGGTGAGGCGCAGCGTGTGCGGGGCGCCGTCCGCGTTGTGCACGGCGAGGGTTCCGGCCAGCGCGTCCCCGGGGTCGAGGCTCCGCGCGCCGTCGAGGGTGAGGGCGGCGGTCACCAGCGGCACCGCCGGGGCGACCCGGGTGCCCTGCGAGCGGTCCTCGTCGGCCGTCAGCCCGGACGCGGCGAGGGTGCCGGAGGCCTTGATCCGGCCGGTCGCGGAGGCGGGCACCGTCACCGTCCCGCTGAACACGCCGCTGCCGCCCTGCTGGTCCGGGGCCAGCTGGACCGGCACCGGCGCGAAGCCCTCACCGGTCAGGACCGCGCTGACCCGCAGGTCCTGGAGGTCCTTCGGGTCGTCCACCCGCACGCCCTTGCGGGTCTGGAGCTTGAGCGTCACCACGGCCCGCTCGCCGGCCCGCGGCGAGGGCGGCGCCATGGTGATGGAGCCGACCAGGGCGCCGCGCCACAGCACGCTGACGGCGGCCAGCTGCGCCCGGTGGTCGGCCGGGGCGTCCAGGTGGACCGTCCACTCGCCCGGCACGGGGTCGGTGATGCGCAGCGACTCGACCGCCTGGTCGCGGGGCGAGAGCTCGAACTTCGACCGCTCGTCGGTGGTGGAGGCGGTGATCTCGCGACCGGACGGGTCGACGTAGGTGGCGGTGACGGCCGGGTCGCCCTTGTCGACGACGATGCTGCCCACGGTGGTGAGCGGGGAGATCCGCACCTTGATGTCGATCGGCGGGCGGCCGGTGCCGCCGGTGGTGGCCCGCAGGCAGTGGGCGGCGGCGAAGGCCGTCTGCAGGGCGGCGGCGACGGCGGCGGCATCCGGCACCACGGTCGCCCGGGGGTGGGCGTCGGGCAGGTCGACGCAGCCGTCCTGGAAGCCGGCGGCCGCCATCCGGTCCAGGGCGGCCCGGTCGATGTCCGAGCCGAAGCCGAGCGGCCAGACCTGGATCCGGGCGGCCTTCGCGGCGGCGAGCGCCTCGGCGAGCTTCGCCTCGCCCTCCTCGGCGCGGTGCGCCGGGTCGCCGCCGTAGGCCGGGCTGTCGCCGACGTCGAGCTTGCCGTCGGTGAGGAGGAACAGCACCCGGGGCGTGGCCGGGTCGGCCCCGGCGTCGAGCCGGCTGACCGCCTGGCGGATGGCGTTCGGGAAGTCGGTGCCCTGCCCCTCGTTCGGCTGACGGCTGCGCAGCTGGCTGATGCAGCTGCCGATGCGGTCGCGCCCGGCGCCGTCCAGGACGGTGGGCGGGCAGACCTCGTCCACCGGGTGCTGCGAGTCGTTGTCCGCGCTGGCGAAGCCGAGCACGGTGACGGACGACTTCGGGTGGACCTCGCCGAGGGCGATCCCCGCGGCGGCGGCCCGCTCGCGGTCGACCTCGGCGGGCTTGAGGCTGCCCGACTCGTCCACGGCGATGGCGTAGTCGACCGGGCCGATGGCGGCCGGCGGCGGCGTCGGCGGGGCGCTCGTCGGGGCCGCCGTCGGTGCGGCGGGCGCGGTGGGTGCGGCGGGTGCGGTGGGGCTCGGATCGGCGGCGGCCGGGCCGGGCAGCAGGCCGGCGGCCAGCAGGGACGCCGCGGTGAGGGCGGCGGCCCGCCCGAGTCCGCCGGTGGCGCGCCGGGGCCGGCGGGCCCGTGCGCCGGCGGGGCCGCGCCCGGGCGGGCGGGCGAAGAGCAGGTGTGGCACCGTCGTCTCCTCTGGGTGCGGGGTGCGTTCCACCGGCCGGCGGACGGCCGGGCGGCGGCCGGTGGCGGGTGGTCGGTCGGGGTGGCGCGGTCGGTCGGGGTGAGTCGGTGGGTGCGGGTCGCTCAGGTGAGCAGGATCCCGGCGGTGGCGAGGACCGAGCCGGGGGCCAGGCAGGCGACGCCCCAGCGGATCCGGCGGTACTTGGCGGCCAGGATGGTGCTGACGTCGACGGCCTGGACGAGCAGCCAGTCGAGCGGGTCCCGGCCGGCCGCGACGATCTGTTCGGTGAGGCCGGACCGGCCCTCGGAGCTGAGGAGGTCGCCGAAGAAGGTGACCCCTTCGTGGTCCCGCAGGGTCCCGGTGCGGGGCAGGATCGCCCGGACCAGGGCGACCGCGCCGGCGGCCCAGAACAGGCCGCCGAGCGCGAGCAGCACGGCGGCGAGCGTCCCGGGCCGCCCGTCGGCCCAGGTGCGGTCCAGCATCAGGGCGGGCAGGCCGAGGGCGGCGGTGAGCAGGATCGAGGACTTGGTGTCGGCCCGTCCGATGTCCTCGCGGACGACGCACAGCAGGCGGTCCGCGACGAAGCGGGCCTCGTCCGAGCAGGGGACGGCGGCGGGGTCGGACGCCGGGTCGGACGCCGGGTCGGCCGCGGGGGACGTCGCGGGCAGGGGGACGGGATCAGGGGCGGGCAGGGGGGCGGGTCCGGTCGCGGTCATGAGCGGTCAGCTCCTGTCACCGGGGGGACCGCGGCGGCGGTCCCGGTCGGGGTCCTCACGGTCGTCGTCGCGGTCCTAGCGGTCGTCGCGGTCCTAGCGGTCGTCGTCGCGGTCCCGGCCGCGGCGGTCCTCGGGCGGGGTGCGGTCCCGCGCGGCGGCGTCGGGGTCGGAGTGGTCCCAGTCGTCGAAGAGCTCGCTGGGCCGGCGCGCGGGCTCCTCCACCCAGGACGGGGTGAACGCCGGGCCGTCGCCGTCCCCCCGAGCCTCCCGGCCGCCGCCCTGCTCCCGGGCCGGGAGCTCGGACCGCCGTCCCTGGTCCCTGGTCGGCAGCCGGTTGAAGCCGCCCGGGGAGATGCGGTAGGCGCTCGTCCCCAGCAACTCCCCTACCTGCGCCTCCAGTTCGGCCGACTGGATGACGCCCTTCTCGACCAGGCGCAGGGTGTGCTCCAGCAGCTCCTGCTTGTCCGCGCGGGCCTCCTGGCGCAGCACCTCCATGAAGGCGCGCGCCTGGTCCGGGTTGTCCGCGAGCATGAAGCAGATCTGGTTCCACTCGCCGCCCTCCAGCATGGCCCGGAAGGTGCGCATCCGGATCTGGAGCAGCTCGGTGCGGTGGCGCTCCGCCGCCATCTCGCGGTCGTAGCCCCGGGCCGTGGTGCGGTCCTGGTAGTCGGAGTCCCGGTCAGCGTCGGCGTGCCGGATGGTCGTGCTGTCCACCGCGACCCGTACGTAGACGTCCACGTGCAGCCCGAGGTCGTAGCCCAGGTCGTCCCACTGCCGGTTCCGGCAGGCGGACTTGGCCGCGCGGTCGACCTCGGCGGCGGCGGACACCGGGTAGCCGGAGCAGATCGTGCGCAGGCGTTCCAGCAGCGGGCCCTCCAGGCGCTCCGCGACGTTCCTGACCTGCCCGTCCACCACCTTGTGGTAGTCGGCGACCGCCCACTGCACGTCCACCTCCACCTCGAAGAAGGTGGCGCCGCCGGCCGCCGGGACCTGGAGGGAGAGCCGGCACAGGTGGGTGCCCCGGGCCACCTCGCAGATCGTCACCGGCCGGGCGAAGCGCGGGCGGTCGACGTGCTCGGTGCCCATCGCGGTGACCACGCTGTGGCCGCCGTTGCGGTAGAAGTGCACCAGGGCGACCTGGGCGCTGGGCTTGCGGGTGCAGTCGGCCGGGCGTGCGTACTCCTTCAGCAGCGGTCCGGCCGGCCGGTCGGGCCCCGCCGCGGCGGGGTCCGGCGGGCCGCCGGCCCGGGGGTCGTCCGTCATCGTCGCTCCTCCCTCTCCCTGACGTCCTCACCGGACCGCCCTTCCGGACGGCGGTCGGTGGGCCTGTTCCGCCCGGCGGGCCGCTCGCCGTCGGGGCGGTCGCCGGTGGCGAGGTGCCACAGCTCGCGGGCCCGCGCCTTCGGCAGCGGCTCGTCCGGGTCGCTCATCATGCGGCGCAGCAGCCAGTCCAGGCGCTGCCGGTCGCGACCGGTGCTGATCACGGCCGGGAGCAGCGCGGCCAGGCCCGCCCGGGTGTCCGGGCCGTCCTCGTCGGCGGCCGTCCGCAGCCACAGCTCCAGGCAGTCGGTGGCGGCCTCGTGGGAGCGCGGCGTGTTCAGGGCTGTCCACAGCAGGTCGGCCAGCGGGCCCGCGCGGTCGGGCCGGGTGGCCGCGAGGGCCAGCGGCAGCGGCCACTCCAGGTGGGCCTCCAGGTCCGGCCGGCCCTCGCCGTCCCAGACCTCGCCGACCGTGGTCACCGCGAGCCGGACGACCGCCAGCAGGCCCAGGTCCTGGTGGGGCACCCGCTTGTCGCCGGTCCACCGGGCGAGGCGGCGCAGCACGGCCCGGTCGTCGGGGCCGGCCAGCAGCCGGACGATGCCGTGCGAGGCGATCGGCGCCCTGTCGTCGTCCTCGTGGGTGCCGATCCGGGCCAGGCCGTCGAGGGCGGCCTCGACCGGGGCGGCGTGGCCGAAGCCCAGCACCAGGGCGGCGGTCCAGCGCAGGTGCGCGGAGTGCGACCGGCTCCAGCCGTCGACCAGGGTCTGGACGGCCGGCCGGTGGCTCTCGTGCCGGGCCGCCTGGTCCAGCACGGTGGCGGCGAAGGCCCGGCGCCGGGCCGCCCGGGCGGTGGCCATCGGCCGGACCAGCTTCTCGTAGCCGGTGGCGAAGTCGCGCGCGCAGAGTTCGCCGGAGGCCAGTGCGGCGCGCACCCAGATCTCCGGCCGGGGGTCGTCGGCGAGCACCCGCATCCAGCGGACGACCGGTTCGCGGGCCGGGTGGTGCCGGTCCCAGACCTCGGCGAGCACCGCGGCGGACAGCGCCGAGCCGCGGTAGCGGACGATCCGGGCGGGCGCCCGGACCCCCGCCGTCTCCACCTCGCCGTCGGTCAACTCGGCGCGCAGCGAGGCGAGGTCGGAGACCGGGTCGTCGCAGAACAGCGGGCGGGCGGGCGTGTTGTCCGGGTCGCGGGCGACCGCGAGCTCCCAGGTGAGCAGGCGGGCGGCCTCGGCGACGGCGCTGTGCGCGGCGCCGTTGAGGACCGCCAGGGCGATCCGGGAGGCGGTCGGGTGCAGCACGGCGGCGGCCGACCGGCCGACGGCCCGGGGGGCGGACGGGTCGGGG
Source organism: Kitasatospora sp. NPDC018619 (assembly GCF_044391605.1). Classification (NCBI taxonomy): domain Bacteria; kingdom Bacillati; phylum Actinomycetota; class Actinomycetes; order Kitasatosporales; family Streptomycetaceae; genus Kitasatospora; species Kitasatospora sp. NPDC018619. The sequence goes on along the minus strand of NZ_JBISAI010000001.1, from coordinate 23,386 downwards.
CCGGCGGCGTCGCCCGGGTCGGCGATCTCGCGGTCGGCACCGGCGAACCACTCCTGGGCCTGCTGCGGGGCCAGGCTGGCGCAGCCCGCGAGGAGTTCCGCGAAGGTCAGCCGGTCGAGCACGTGGGCGGCGATCAGGTCGGCGAGCAGTTCGGCCTCGGCGGGGCGCAGGTCCTCCAGCCCGACGGCGGCGCGCAGTTCGGGGTCCTCGGCGAGCCCTTCGGCCCGCGCGCTCAGCCCGGCGGGGATCCCGGCGTCCCCGGCCGTCCCCGCCGCCAGGCTCGCGGTGATCCGGGCCCGCAGCAGCTCCTCGGTGGGAGCCGGCGGGCAGATCAGCCCGTACCGGCCGGACAGCAGCGGGGTGGCCGTGGGGCCGGCCGCCACGACCAGGACGGCGAAGGAGTCGGAGCCGACGAGAGCCGTGGCGAGGGCATCCAGTTCGAGCTCGCTCGGCGGCTCGGCGCCACCGCCGCGCACGACCGGGAGTTCGAGCAGGTAGCCGTGTCCGCGCCGGGTGTCGCCGGACACGGTGACGGCCAGCCGGCGCACGGCCGTCTCCGGGGAGACCCGGGACACCCGGGGCGGCGGCTCCGCGGCGGCGCCGGTCGCGGAGCCGGTCGCGGAGCCGTCCGCCGGGGCGTCCGGCGCGGTGGCGTCGGCGGTCGGCCGGCGCTGGGTCAGCTCGTCCAGCAGGGCGAGCGCGGTGCAGGTCCGGCCGGTGCCGGGGGCGCCGGCCAGGACCAGGACGCGCTGGCGGCTCAGCGTGCGCTGGAGCTCGACGTAGCCCTGCGGCTCCCGGTATATCCGGCGCACCCGGCGCACCTCCGCCTCGGGGACGGGCCCGCTGACCGCGCCGACGGCCTGCCGGCTGTCCAGCCGCAGGTGGACGTCGCCGATGTGGGCCTGGTGGAACACGGTGCGGTCGAACAGGTGGTGGTCGCCGGCCACCCGGTAGGCGCCGCGGGCCTCGCGGTGGGCCCGGGAGGTCGCCCCCATCCCGGCGGCGGGCCCGCCCTCCTCGTCCTCCTCGTCGAGCAGCCGGTCGCGGCTGCGCTCGCGGAACCGGTCGGCCTGCTCGCGTTCGAGGCGCCTCTGCGCCTCCCGCTCGTCCTCGGCGGCGGCGCCGGGGTCGGGTTCGCCACCGGCGGCGACGGGCGGGTCGACGGGGCGGTCGCCCGGCCCGTCGACGGGGGGCGGCGAGTCGCCCTCCCCCGGCGGCCTCCTGGTCGTCTCGACGGGCCGGGCGTCGGGCAGCGGCTCAGGCACCGTGCACCCCCCGGACGGTGCGGCCGATGTGCACCGGGCCCTGGTAGACGTTGCCCTCGTTGAACGAGACGTCGCCCCCCACCCGGTCCAGCCCGCGCAGGTCCCGGGCGGTGCCGGGCGGGCCCCAGGCCGGCCCTGCGCCCGGCGGTCCTCCGGGGGCCGGGCCGGACGGGCCGTGCGGCGGGCCGTCGGGGCCGTTGGTGCCGTCCGGGCCGGCCGCGCTGTCCGGGCCGGCCGCGCTGTCGGGGCCGGCCGGGCCGGGGTCCGCCGGTTCCCCGTCCTGCGGGAACGGTGCGGGCCGGGGCCGGCCGGGCAGCCGGACCCAGGCGGGGGTGGCGCCCTCCTTGAGGCGCAGCCGGGCCGGGGCGTAGTCCTCGGGGTCGACGAAGCGGCCGCCGTGGCAGACCACCTCGCGGTAGAGCGAGTCGGAGACGACCACGACCAGGTCGGCGCGGTCCCGGTCGAGCAGCCGGCGGGCTGCCTCCGCGTCGGCGAGCCGGCAGGCGAGGTCCACGGCGTGGCCGCTGATGCCGTGGGCGTCGCGCATCACCGGGCCGACGTGCAGGGCGATGCGCAGCCCCAGCCTCGTCGCCAACTCGGCGTTCAGGTACTTCAGTTGCTCGTGCACTTCGGTGACCCAGACGCCGAGGATCCGGGCGGGCGCGATGTCGGGGCCGAGGGCCGCCAGGACGCCGTCGCCCCGGTCCTCGCGGTGGACGGCGCCGGCCGGCACGCCGGCCGCGGCGAAGGCCTGGTCGAGCACGGCGTACAGCCGCCGGCGCATCCGGGTCTTCCTCGCGTCGTCGTAGTCGCCGGACCTCCGGACGTCCACGCTGACCACCAGCTTGTACACGGCATCGACTGCGTGGTCGAGCACGGTCACCCCCGCGGTTGTCTTCGACATGCCGCCAGGATCCGGCGCCGCATGCCGGGCTGTCTGTGATGCTTTACATGCGCGGCCGGACCCCGGCTCCACGCCGGTCTCAGGTCCTTCCGGACCTCGGATGTGGATCTCGGGTGTGGTTCTCGGGCGTGTGGTTCCCGGGTCCGGTTCTCCGGGCGGGCGGATCTCAGGTGTTCGGACGGGCGCCCGGCCCCGGCCCGTGCACCCCTTGGGCGAGCAGCAGGAGCGGGGCGGGGTCGAGGATCTCGACCATCCGGGTGCCGGTGCGCACCAGCCTCCGGTCGCGGAGCAGCTTCAGGGCCTTGGCCACCGCCTCGCGGGTGGCGCCGACGGTGGCCGCGAGGTCGTCCTGCGCCAGGTGCACCACGGCGGCCGGACCGCCGCCGGGGCCACCGGAGCCGGCCGGCCGGACCGCGGCTCCGGTCGCGGAGAGCTCGACGAGCCGCCGGGCCAGCCGCTGGACCACGGTGAGGGAGGCGAAGGCCGAGCGCTCACGGTCGGACTCCCGCAGCCGGGAGGCGAGTTGGGACATGACCTGGCTGCCGACCCGGGGGGCCTCGGCCAGGAACCGCCGGAACCGCTCCCCCGGGATCACGAGCGCCCGGACGGTGCCGAGCGCCTGGGCCGTCGCACTGCGCGGCCGCTCGTCCAACGCGGCCAGTTCGCCGACCAGTTCGCCCGGGCCGCGCAGGCTCAGGACGAGCCGGGTGGCCCCGCGGTCGGTGGCCACGTAGACCATCGCCCAGCCGGTCAGCACCAGCAGGACGTGGGTGGTGCGGTCCCCCTCCGTGACCAGGTGGCGGCCGGGTTCGTAGGTCTTCGGGGCTCCGAGTGCGAGGAACGCCTCACGGTCGTGCGGGCTCAGGGTACGGGCGAACGGCAGGTCATCGCCGAGCAGGCCCATGTCATCCCCCAAAGATCGTCAACGGCCTTGGTTCGGTCCGACGTTGGGAGATCGTAGACCTGCCGGTGGCGAATTTCGGCCAAAGCTGCGCCAACAGGCCCAAGATGGTGCGCACGGGGTGAATGAGTCTGCTGTGGCGTGCGGCGGACCGCCGGTGCGGACGGCACAAGCGACGAGGCCGCAGCCCGACGGCTGAGGCCTCGTCATGCCGAGCACCCTGGTCGTACTCGGCGACCGCCACGGAGATAGCCCACGGCGCCCTCGCCGACCGCCTGCTCGCGGCCGGCCGGCCTGCCGACGAGGCGCCGGCCCGGCGGGAGGCGGCGGCCGCGGCGGCCGCGGCGTACCGGGCGGCCGGCGCGCGGCGGATCAGCGGGCCGGCCCCCGGACCGCCGCCGCCAGCGCCCGCTCCGAGACCAGCCGGACGATCTCCTCCTGGTGGCCGGTCAGGTAGAAGTGCCCGCCGGTGAACACGTGCAGCGAGGACCCGCCGGTGGTGTGCTCGCCCCAGGCCCCGGCCTCGTCCACGGTCGCCTTCTCGTCGCTGTCGCCGACCAGCGCGTGGACCGGGCAGCTCAGCGGCGGCCCGGGCCGGTAGCGGTAGGTCTCGACGGCCCGGTAGTCGGCGCGGACGGCGGGCAGGATCATCCGCAGCAGCTCGGGGTCCTGGAGGGCCCGCGGGTCGGTGCCGTCCAGCTTGCGCAGTTCCGCCACGATGCCGTCCACGCCCCGCAGGTGGACGTCCTCGTCCCGGTGCCGGGAGGGCGCGCGGCGGCCGGAGGCGAACAGGACGGCCGGCGGGGTGCCCAGCTCCTCCAGGCGGCGGGCGACCTCGAAGCCCACGACCGCGCCCATGCTGTGGCCGAACAGCGCGAGGGGCAGGTCACGGTGCGGCAGCAGGGCCTCGGTGACGCGGTCGGCGAGGGCCTCGACGGTCTCCAGGCAGGGTTCGTTGCGCCGGTCCTGCCGACCGGGGTACTGGACGGCGAGGACGTCGACGTCGCCCGGCGTGGCGGCGGACATCGGGTACCAGTAGCTCGCCGACCCTCCCGCGTGGGGCAGGCAGACCAGGCGGACCCGGGCGTCCGGGGCCGGGTGGAAGCGGCGGATCCAGCTGTCGGCCGTACCGTCGGTGAGCGTCATGGTGTCCGGTGGTCCCTTCTGGACGGGGCCCCCGCCCCACCGGCGGGCCACCCCCGCTCCGAGGCTGGGGCAGCGCGGGCGGCCGGGCAACCCCTCAGCGCCCGGCACCCCCGGTTTCCTGCGGTGGGGCCGGGCCGGACAAGGGCCCGTAGGGGAACCGTAGGGGTGCGGCCCCCGGCCGGGGCTGGACGAGACTGCCACGGGATACCGAATGATGCGTCACCCCTACCTGTTCTCCGGGACTTCCGAGCCTCCCGTGCTGTTTCCGCGTGCCCAAGGAGCCGTTGACATGCCGCGTACCGAGCTGATCAGGCCGCTGCCCGAACTGCTGCGCTCCCAGGCCGCGTCGCTCGGCGACAGGGCCGCCTTCCGGGACGGCCGCCGGTCCGTCGGCTACGCCGAGCTGGAGCGCCGGACGGGCCGCCTCGCCGGCCACCTGGCGGCGCTGGGCCTGGAGCGCGGCGGGCGGGTGGCGATCCTCCTGGACGCCGGTGTGGCGGTGGTGGAGGGCTACCTGGCGGCGGTCCGGGCGGCCGGCGTCGCCGTCCCGGTCAACCCGCACTCCAGCGACGAGGAGCTGGCGCACATCCTGGACGACAGCGGCGCGGCCGTGGTCGTCACCGACGCCCACCACCTGGACCAGGTGCTGCGGCTGCGGGCCGAGCGCCCCGGGCTGCTGGTGGTCGTCTCCGGCGCGGCGGCGCCGGACCTGCCGTCGTTCGAGGCGCTGGCCGCCACCGAGCCGCCGGCGCCCGCGCGCGACGACCTCGGCCTGGACGAGACCGCCTTCATGCTCTACACCTCGGGCTCCACCGGCACGCCGAAGGGCGTGCTGTCGACCCAGCGCAGCTGCCTGTGGTCGGTGGCGTCCTGCTACGCGCCGCTGCTCGGGCTCTCCCGGGACGACCTGGTGCTCTGGCCGCTGCCGCTGTTCCACAGCCTGGCGCACATCGTCTGCGTGGTCGGCGTCACCGCGACCGGCGCGACGGCGCACATCATGCCGGGCTTCTCCGCGGACGAGGTGCTGGCCGAGCTGCGCGGCGACGCGTACACCTTCCTGGCCGGCGTGCCCGCCCTCTACCACCACCTGCTGCAGGAGTCCGCCACCGGCCGGGCGGGCCTGCCCGGGCTGCGGGTCTGCCTCTCGACGGGTGCGGTGACCTCGGCCTCGCTGGCCCAGGACTTCGAGGACGCCTTCGGCATCCCGCTGCTGAACAGCTACGGCTCCACCGAGACCTGCGGCGCGATCGCGACCGAGGCTCCGGGTGCCGAGCGGGTCACCGGTTCCTGCGGCCTGCCCGTACCCGGGCTGGAGGTGCGGGTGGTCGACCCGGAGACCGGGATCGACACCGCCCCCGGCGCCGAGGGCGAGGTGTGGGTGCGCGGGCCGAGCCTGATGCAGGGCTACCACAACCGCCCGGAGGCCACCGCCGAGGCGCTGCGGGACGGCTGGTACCGCACCGGCGACCTGGCGCTGCGGGCGCCCGGCGGCCAGCTGACGATCAGCGGGCGGCGCAAGGAGCTGATCATCCGGGGCGGGGAGAACATCCACCCGGGCGAGATCGAGGACGTCGTCCGCTCGGTGCCCGGCGTGCTGGACGTCGCGGTGGCGGGCCGGCCCCACGAGGTGCTCGGCGAGGTGCCGGTGGCGTTCGTGGTCGCAGCGCCGGAGGGCGTCGACGCCGAACTGGTCTTCGCCGCCTGCGCCGAGCAGCTGTCCTGGTACAAGGTGCCGCAGGAGGTGCGGTCGATCGCCGCGGTGCCGCGCACCGCCTCGGGCAAGGTCACCCGGCACCGGCTGCCCGACCTTCCCGGCACGCTGCTCGGCGCCCGGGGCGGGCAGCAGGAGGCGCTGTACCGGACGGACTGGGTGCCGGTGCCCGCCGCACCCGCGCAGCCGGTGCGCGCCGCGCTGCTCGGCCGCCCGGCCGACGCGCCGGAGGGGCTTGGCGGCCTGACGGCCTACCCCGGCCCGGCGGAGCTGGCCGCCGCCGGTGCCGCGCCCGAGGTCGCCTACCTGCCCTGGCCCACCGCCGCCGCACGGCCCGCCCCCGGGGCGGAGCCCGCCGCCGAGCCCCTCGCGGACGCCGCCCGGCGCACCGCTCGCGAGGCCGCCGAGCTGCTGGAGCGCTGGCTCGCCGACGAGCGGCTGCGCGGGACCCGCCTGGTGGTGCTGACCCGCGGCGCGCTGGCCGTGCACCCGGGCGAGGAGGTCCCGGCGCCCGCCCAGGCGCCGGTCTGGGGGCTGCTGCGCGCGGCGCAGGCCGCTCACCCCGGCCGGTTCACCGTGGCCGACCTCGACGGCGAGGCCGCCTCCGCGGCCGCCCTGCCGGCCGCCCTGGCCACCGGCGAGCCGCAGTTCGCCGTCCGCGGCGGGGTGCTGCGGGTGCCCCGCCTGGTGCCGGTGGCCGCGGCGGCCGCCCGGCGCCGCGTCGAGGGCACCGTGCTGGTCACCGGCGCCGACGGGGCGGCCGCCGCCGCGATCGCCCGGCGGCTGGTCGCCGAGCACGGCGTCCGGCACCTGGTGCTGGCCTCCGCCACCCCCGCCACCCCCGGCTCGGCCGCGCTGGCCGCGGAGTTGGGCGGGTCCGGCGCCGAGGTCACCCTGGCCGCCTGCGACGCCGCCGACCGCACGGCCCTCGCCGAGCTGCTGGCCGCCGTCCCCGCCGAGCACCCGCTCGCGGCGGTGGTGCACGCGGCAGGGGACCCCGAACCGGCCGCCGGCGGGCAGGCCGACCGCTGGGTGCGGACCGGTGTCGACGGCGCGGTGGCCCTGCACGAGCTCACCGCCGGGCTCGATCTGACGGCCTTCCTGCTGGTCTCCTCCGCCGGGGCGCTGCGGGGCGCGGACGAGGCCGACCGCGGCGGCTGCGCCGCCTTCCTGGACGCGCTGGCCCAGCACCGCCGGGCGGGCGGCCGGCACGCCGTCTCGCTGGCCTGGGACGCCACCGGGCCGGGCGCGGTGTCCGAGGCCGAGCTGGGCGCGCTGCTGGATGCCGCGCTGGCCGGCACCGACACCCCCGTGGTCGCCACCCGGGACACCGCCGGCGTCCTCTTCCAGGACCCGGCGGACGCCGGGGAGGGCGCGGCGGACACCGCCTTCGCCGCCCGGCTGCGCACGCTGCCCCGGGAGGAGGCCCGGCAGGCGCTGCTCGGCCTGGTGCGGGCCGAGGCGGCCGGCGTGCTCGGCCGGGGCCTGCCGCGGACGATCGCCCCCGAACGGGCCTTCAAGGACCTCGGGATCGACTCCGCCTCGGCCGTACGGCTGCGCAACCGGCTGCGCACCGCGCTCGGTCTGCGCCTCGCCGCGACCGTGGTCTTCGACCACCCCACCCCGGCCCGGCTGACCGCCTTCCTGCTGGCCGGCCTCCTCGACGAGGCACCGCTGCCGGCCGCCCCGGCCCGGTCCGCGGCGGCCGAGGAGGACCCGGTCGCGATCGTCGCGATGAGCTGCCGCTACCCGGGCGGGGCGGTCACCCCGGAGGCCCTGTGGGAGCTGGTGGCCGAGGGCCGGGACGCCGTCTCCGCGTTCCCGACGGACCGCGGCTGGGACACCGGGGCGCTGTTCGGCGGCGCCCCCGGCTCGGCGGGCTCCTCCTCCGTCCGGGAGGGCGGATTCCTGTACGACAGCGCCGAGTTCGACGCCGGGTTCTTCGGGATCAGCCCGCGCGAGGCGCTCGCCATGGACCCGCAGCAGCGGCTGCTGCTGGAGACCTCCTGGGAGGCCCTGGAGCGCGCCGGCATCGACCCGGAGGCGCTGCGCGGCAGCCGCACCGGCGTGTTCACCGGCGTGATGTTCCACGACTACGCCGGCCGGCTGGCCCGGGTGCCCGAGGAGGTGGAGGGCTACCTCGGCACCGGCACCGCGGGCAGCGTCGCCTCCGGCCGGGTGGCGTACACCTTCGGCTTCGAAGGCCCGGCGATCACCGTGGACACCGCCTGCTCCTCCTCGCTGGTGGCCCTGCACCTGGCCGTGGCCGCGCTGCGCCGCGGTGAGTGCGACCTCGCCCTGGCGGGCGGCGTGGCGCTGATGGCCACGCCCGAGGTGTTCGTCGAGTTCAGCCGCCAGCGCGGCCTGGCCGAGGACGGCCGCTGCAAGTCCTTCGCCGCCTCCGCCGACGGCACCGGCTGGGCGGAGGGTGCGGGCGTGCTGCTGGTCGAGCGGCTCTCCGACGCCCGCCGCAACGGGCACCCGGTGCTCGCCGTGGTCCGCGGCACGGCGGTGAACCAGGACGGCGCCTCCAACGGGCTGACCGCCCCGAGCGGCCCGGCACAGGAGCGGGTGATCCGCGAGGCGCTGGCCGCCGCCGGCCTCGGCTCCGCCGACGTGGACGCCGTCGAGGCGCACGGCACCGGCACCCGCCTGGGCGACCCCATCGAGGCCAACGCCCTGCTCGCCACCTACGGCCAGGACCGCGAACTCCCGCTGCTGCTCGGCTCGCTGAAGTCCAACATCGGCCACGCCCAGGCCGCCGCCGGCGTCGGCGGCATCATCAAGATGGTGCTCGCCATGCGGCACGGCGTCCTCCCCCGCACCCTGCACGTCGACGAGCCCACCCCGCACGTGGACTGGACGGCCGGCGCGGTCGAACTCCTCACCGAACAGCGGGCATGGCCCGAGACCGGCCGCCCGCGCCGGGCCGGCGTCTCCTCCTTCGGCGTCAGCGGCACCAACGCCCACGTCATCATCGAGCAGGCGGAGCCGGAGCCGGCCCCGTCGGACGAGCCGGACGCGCACGGGGTGCTGCCGCTGCTGCTCTCCGCCAAGTCCCCGGAGGCCCTGCGGGCCCAGGCCGCGCGGCTCCTGGCCTCCGAGGCCGCCCCGGCCGACCTCGCCCACTCGCTCGCGACCACCCGCTCGCTGTTCAACCACCGTGCGGTGGTGCTCGGTTCGGACCGCGCCGAACTGGACGCGGGCCTGCGGGCCCTCGCCGAGGGGGCCGAGAGCCCCGCCCTGGTGACCGGCACGGCGGAGGTGACCGGCAGGACGGTCTTCGTCTTCCCCGGCCAGGGCTCCCAGTGGGCCGGCATGGCCGTCGAACTCCTCGACACCGAACCGGTCTTCGCCCAGCGCATCACCGAATGCGCCGACGCCCTCGCCGAGTTCACCGACTGGAACCTGACCGACGTCCTCCGAGGCACCGACGGCGCCCCCGGCTACGACCGCGTCGACGTCGTCCAACCCGCCCTGTGGGCCGTCATGGTCTCCCTCGCCGCCCTCTGGCAGGCCCACGGCGTCCACCCCGACGCCGTCATCGGCCACTCCCAGGGCGAGATCGCCGCCGCCACCGTCGCCGGCGCCCTCACCCTCCACGACGCCGCCCGCATCGTCGCCCTGCGCTCCCAGGCCATCACCGCCATCGCCGGCCACGGCGGCATGGTGTCGCTGCCCCTGTCCGCCGAGGACGCGCTCGCCACCCTCGCGCCGTGGGCCGGCCGGATCTCCGTCGCCGCCGTCAACGGCCCCGCCTCGGCCGTCGTCGCCGGAGACGCCGACGCCCTGGACGAACTGCTGGAGCGCTGCACCGCCGAGGGCGTCCAGGCCCGCAGGATCAACGTCGACTACGCCTCCCACTCGGCCCATGTCGAGGCGCTGGAAGCCGAGCTGCTCGACCTGCTCGCCCCCGTCACCCCCCGCCCCGCCGCCACCCCGTTCTGGTCCACCGTCGACAGCCAGTGGCTGGACACCACGACGATGGACGCCGCCTACTGGTACCGCAACCTGCGCCAGACCGTCCGCCTCGCCGACGCCACCCGCCGCCTCGCCGACGAAGGCCACGACCTCTTCATCGAGATCAGCCCCCACCCCGTCCTCACCGGCGCCATCCAGGACACCCTCCACCACACCACCGCCCACACCCTCGGCACCCTGCGCCGCGACCACGGCACCACCCACCGCTTCCTCACCTCCCTCGCCGAAGCCCACGTCCACGGCACCCCCGTCGACTGGAGCCCCCGCACCACCGCCGGCCGCCGCACCGACCTGCCCACCTACCCCTTCCAGCGCACCCGCTACTGGCTGGAGGCCGCCGCCGGCGCTTCGGACGTGACCGCCGTCGGCCTGGCCGCGGCCGACCACCCGATGCTCGGCGCGGCCGTCCCGCTCGCCGACGGCCGCGGCCACCTGCTCACCGGCCTGGTCTCGCGCACCACCCACCCCTGGCTGGCCGACCACACCGTCATGGGCACCACCCTGCTGCCGGGCACCGCCATGGTGGACCTGGCCGTCCGGGCCGGCGACGAGGTCGGCTGCGGCCGCCTCGACGAACTCACCCTGGAGGCCCCGCTGGTGCTGCCCGAGCAGGGCGCCGTCCAGGTCCAGGTGGTGGTCGGCGAGCCGGACGCCTCGGGCGCGCGGCCGGTCGGCCTGCACTCCCGGCCGCAGGACGCCGCGGCGTCCCGGCCGTGGACCCGGCACGCCGTCGGCACCCTCTCCCCCGCCGCTGCGGCCGCCCCCGCGGACCTCACCCAGTGGCCCCCGGCCGGCGCCGAACCGCTGCCGGTCGAGGACCTGTACGAGCGGCTGCCCGCCGGGTACGGCCCGGCCTTCCAGGGCGTGCGCGCGGCCTGGCGGCGCGGCGAGGAGGTGTTCAGCGAGGTCGTGCTGCCCGAGGAGGCCGCCGACCGCTCGGCCCGCTACGGGCTGCACCCGGCGCTGCTGGACGCCGCCCTGCACGCCATGGACCTCGGCGCCGTCCGGCACCGCGAGGAGTCCGCGGAGGGCCACCTGGCGTTCGCGTGGAGCGGCGTGACGCTGCACGCCGCCGGCGCGACGGCGCTGCGCGTCCGGCTCTCCCCGGCCGGCCCGGACTCCGTCGCCCTGGAGGCCTCCGACGAGCACGGCGTGCCCGTGGTCTCGGTGGAGGGACTGGCCGTCCGGCCGGTCTCGGCCGAGCAGCTGCGCGCAGTGCGCACCGCGCCCGACGGCGACTCGCTGTTCCGCGTCGACTGGACGGACCTGCCCGGGACCGCCCCCGTCACCGGCCGCTACGCCCTGGTCGGCGAGGACGCGCTCGGCCTGGCCGCCGGGCTCACCGCGGCCGGCAGCACGGTGGACGGGCACGCCGACCTGGCCGCGCTCGCCGCCGCCGACGGCCGCGTCCCCGGCACCGTCCTGCTGCCCCTCGCGCCGGGCGCGGGGCAGGAGCCGGTCCCCGCCGTACGGGCGGCCGCCCACGCGCTGCTGGGCCTGCTCCGGCAGTGGCTGGCCGAGGAGCGCTTCGCCGAGAGCCGGCTGGTCGTGCTGACCAGGGGCGCGGTGGCCGACGACGGCCTGCCGGACCTGGTGACCGCCCCGCTGTGGGGCCTGGTCCGCTCCGCGCAGTCCGAGCACCCGGACCGCATCGTCCTCGTCGACCTGGACGCCCAGGACGCCTCCTACCGCGCCCTGCCCGCGGCCCTGGCCGGCGACGAGCCGCAGCTGCTGGTGCGGGCCGGCGCCGTCCGGGCGGCCCGGCTGGCCCGGGTGCGGCCCGCCGGGGAGGGCGCCCCGGCGCTCGACCCGAACGGGACCGCGCTGGTCACCGGCGCCACCGGCGGCCTCGGCGCGCTGGCCGCCCGCCACCTGGTCACCGCGCACGGCGTCCGGCGCCTGCTGCTGACCAGCCGCAGCGGCCCCGACGCCCCCGGCGCGGCCGAACTCCTCGCCGACCTGCGCGAGGCGGGCGCCGAGGCCACCCTGGCCGCCTGCGACGTCGCCGACCGCGCCCAGCTCGCCGCCCTGCTCGCCACCGTCCCCGCCGAGCACCCGCTCACCGCCGTCGTGCACACCGCCGGCGTGGTCGACGACGGCGTGATCGAGACGCTCACCGACGCGCAGTTCGACCGGGTGCTCGCGCCCAAGCTCGACGGCGCGCTCAACCTCGCCGAGCTCACCCGCGACGCCGACCTGGCCGCCTTCGTGCTGTACTCCTCCGCCGCCGCCGTGTTCGGGGCCGGCGGGCAGGCCAACTACGCCGCCGCCAACGCCTTCCTGGACGCCTACGCGCGGCACCTGCGCGCCGAGGGCCGGCCGGCCGTCTCGCTGGCCTGGGGCCTGTGGGCGGAGCGCGCCGGCATGGGCGGCCGCCTCACCGGCACCGACCTGCGCCGGATGGCCGGCGTCGGCACCGCGGCGCTCGCCGCCGAGGAGGGCCTGGCGCTGCTGGACGCCGCCCGCGCGGTCGGCGAGCCGGCCCTGATGCCCGTCCGGCTCGACCTGGCCGCCGTACGCGCCCGGACGGAGGCCGTCCACCCGCTGCTGCGCGGCCTGGTCCGCACCCGCTCCGGCCGGCGGCGCCCGGCCGAGGGCGGCGGCTCGGCGCTCGCCGGGCGGCTGGCCGCGCTGACCGGGCCCGAGTGCGACCGGGAGCTGCTCGACCTGGTCCGCGCGACCGCCGGCACCGTGCTCGGGTACCCGGCCGGCACCGCCGTGGACCCCGAACGGACCTTCAAGGAACTGGGCTTCGACTCCCTCACCGCGGTCGAGCTGCGCAACCGCCTGCACGGCTCGACCGGGCTGCGGCTGCCCGCCACCCTGATCTTCAACTACCCGACCGCGAAGGCGCTGGCCGGCCACCTGCGCGAGCAGCTGCTCGGCGACCGGCTGCCCGCCGCCGGACCGGTCGCACCCGCCCCGACGGCCCCGGACGACGACCCGGTCGTGATCGTCGGCATGGGCTGCCGCTTCCCCGGCGGGGTCCGCACCCCGGAGGAGCTGTGGGAGCTGGTCCTCGCCGGGCGCGACGCGGTCGGCGCCCTGCCGACCGACCGCGGCTGGGACCTCGACGGGCTCTACGACCCCGACCCCGACCGGGTCGGCACCTCGTACACCCGCGAGGGCGGCTTCCTGTACGACGTCGCCGACTTCGACGCGGCGTTCTTCGGGATCAGCCCGCGCGAGGCGCACGCCATGGACCCGCAGCAGCGGCTGCTGCTGGAGACCTCCTGGGAGGCCTTCGAGCGGGCCGGGATCGACCCGGTGTCCGTCCGGGGCGGGCAGGTCGGCGTGTTCGTCGGCACCCACGGCCAGGACTACGCCGCCCTGCTGGCCGCCGCCCCGCCCGGCAACGAGGGGTACCTGGTCACCGGCAACGCGGCCAGCGTGGTCTCCGGCCGGATCTCCTACACGCTCGGCCTGGAAGGGCCGGCCGTGACCGTCGACACCGCCTGCTCCTCCTCCCTGGTCGCCCTGCACCTCGCCGTCCAGGCGCTGCGCGCCGGCGAGTGCTCGATGGCGCTCGCGGCCGGGGCCGCGGTGATGGCCACCCCCGAGGGGCTGGTGGCGTTCAGCCGCCAGCGCGGCCTGGCCGAGGACGGGCGCTGCAAGGCCTTCGCGGCCGCCGCCGACGGCTTCGGCATGGCCGAGGGCGTGGGCGTGCTGCTGGTCGAGCGGCTCTCCGACGCCCGCCGCAACGGGCACCCGGTGCTGGCGGTCGTCCGGTCCACCGCGATCAACCAGGACGGCGCCTCCAACGGCCTCACCGCGCCGAACGGCCCCTCCCAGGAGCGGGTGATCCGCCAGGCCCTCGCCGCCGCGGGCCTCGGCTCCGCCGACGTGGACGCCGTCGAGGCGCACGGCACCGGCACCCGCCTGGGCGACCCGATCGAGGCCAACGCCCTGCTCGCCACCTACGGCCAGGACCGCGAACTCCCGCTGCTGCTGGGCTCGGTGAAGTCCAACCTGGGCCACACCCAGAGCGCGGCCGGCGCCGCTGGCATCATCAAGATGGTGCTGGCGATGCGGCACGGGGTACTGCCCCGCACCCTGCACGTGGACGCCCCCACGCCCGAGGTGGACTGGTCGGCGGGCGCGGTGGAGCTGCTGACCGAGGAGCGGGCATGGCCCGAGACCGGCCGCCCGCGCCGGGCCGGCGTCTCCTCCTTCGGCGTCAGCGGCACCAACGCCCACGTCATCCTCGAACAGCCCGCCGCGGAAGAAGCCGTGACGGACGAGGCGCCGGCACCCGGCGTGCTGCCGCTGCTGCTCTCCGCCAAGTCCCCGCAGGCCCTGCGGGCCCAGGCCGCCCGGCTCCTGGCCTCCGAGGCCGCCCCGGCCGACCTCGCCCACTCGCTCGCGACCACCCGCTCACTGTTCAACCACCGCGCGGTGGTGCTCGGTTCGGACCGCACCGAACTGGACGCGGGCCTGCGGGCCCTCGCCGAGGGCGCCGAGAGCCCCGCCCTGGTGACCGGCACGGCGGAGGTGACCGGCAGGACGGTCTTCGTCTTCCCCGGCCAGGGCTCCCAGTGGGCCGGCATGGCCGTCGAACTCCTCGACACCGAACCGGTCTTCGCCCAGCGCATCACCGAATGCGCCGACGCGCTGGCCGAGTTCACCGACTGGAACCTGACCGACGTCCTGCGCGGCACCGACGGCGCCCCCGGCTACGACCGCGTCGACGTCGTCCAACCCGCCCTGTGGGCCGTCATGGTCTCCCTCGCCGCCCTCTGGCAGGCCCACGGCGTCCACCCCGACGCCGTCATCGGCCACTCCCAGGGCGAGATCGCCGCCGCCACCGTCGCCGGCGCCCTCACCCTCCACGACGCCGCCCGCGTCGTCGCCCTGCGCTCCCAGGCCATCACCGCCATCGCCGGCCACGGCGGCATGGTCTCCATCGCCCAACCCGCCGAACACATCGACCTCACCCCCTGGCACGACCGCATCTCCGTCGCCGCCGTCAACGGCCCCGCCTCCACCGTCGTCGCCGGAGACACCGACGCCCTCGACGAACTCCTCGAACAGCTCACCGCCGACGGCATCCGCGCCCGCCGCGTCCCCGTCGACTACGCCTCCCACTCCGCCCACGTCGAGGCGCTGCAAGACGAACTGCTCGACCTGCTCGCCCCCGTCACCCCCCGCCCCGCCGCCACCCCGTTCTGGTCCACCGTCGACAGCCAGTGGCTGGACACCACGACGATGGACGCCGCCTACTGGTACCGCAACCTGCGCCAGACCGTCCGCCTCGCCGACGCCACCCGCCGCCTCGCCGACGAAGGCCACGACCTCTTCATCGAGATCAGCCCCCACCCCGTCCTCACCGGCGCCATCCAGGACACCCTCCACCACACCACCGCCCACACCCTCGGCACCCTGCGCCGCGACCACGGCACCACCCACCGCTTCCTCACCTCCCTCGCCGAAGCCCACGTCCTCGGCGCCCCCGCCGACTTCACCCCCCTCCTCACCGGCGGCCACCGCACCGACCTGCCCACCTACCCCTTCCAGCGCACCCGCTACTGGTTGGACACCGTGGCCGGTTCGGGCGCCGTCACCACGGCGGGCCTCACCGCCCCCGAACACCCCCTGCTCGGCGCGGCCGTCCCGCTCGCCGACGGCCACGGCCACCTGCTCACCGGGCTGCTCTCCCGGCACAGCACGCCGTGGCTCGCCGACCACACCGTCATGGGCAACACCCTGCTGCCCGGCACGGCGTTCCTGGAGCTGGCCGTCCGGGCCGGCGACGAGGTGGGCTGCGGCCGCCTCGACGAACTCACCCTGGAGGCCCCGCTGGTGCTGCCCGAGCGCGGCGGCGTCCGGCTCCAGGTCCTGGTCGGCGCGGAGCAGGACGGCGTGCGGCCGCTGCGGATCGACTCCCGGCCGGCCGACGCCGCCGAGGACGAGCCGTGGACCCGGCACGCCTCGGGCACGCTCGCCTCGGCGGCCGGAGACGAACCCGCCGCCGACCTCACCGCCTGGCCGCCGGCCGGTGCGACCCCGCTGGACGTCACCGACGCCTACCAGCGGCTCGCCGAGGCCGGAGTGGACTACGGCCCGGCCTTCCAGGGCCTGCGGGCCGCCTGGCTCCACGGCGACGAGGTCTTCGCCGAGGTCGCCCTGCCCGCCTCCGAGCAGACCGCGGCCGCCCGGTACGGGCTGCACCCGGCGCTCCTGGACGCCGCCCTGCACGCCATGGGCCTGGTGCCCGACGCCGACCAGGGCAGGCTCGCCTTCTCCTGGGGCGGGATCCGGCTGCACGCGAGCGGCGCGACCGCGCTGCGCGTCCGGCTGGCCCGCACCGCCCCGGAGACCCTCTCGCTGACCGTGGCGGACCTCGCCGGCGCGCCGGTCGCCTCGGTGGACTCGCTGCTGCTGCGGCCCGTCTCCGCCGAGCAGCTGCGCACCACCGACCGGGCCGTGCGCGAGTCGCTGCTGCGGGTCGAGTGGCTGCCGGTACCGGCCGGTCCGCCGGCCGACCGCTCCTGGGCCCTCCTCGGCACGGACAGCGCGGACGGTACGGACGGTACGGACTGCCTGGCCGCCCTGGCCGAGCTGGGCTCGGCGGTGGACGCCGGCGCGGCCGTGCCCGAGGTGGTCGCGGTCGAACTCCCCCGGTACGACGGGCCCGACACCACGGACGAGCTGGCCGCAGCGGTGGCCCGGACGGCCGAGCGGGTGCTGCGCCTGGTCCAGGAGTGGCTGGTGGACCGGCGGTTCACCGAGTCCCGCCTCGCCGTGCTGACCCGCGGCGCGGTCGCGGTCGAGGAGGACGGCGCGCCCGACCCGGTGCTGGCCGCCGTCTGGGGCCTGGTCCGCTCCGCGCAGTCGGAGAACCCGCAGCGGCTCCTGCTGGTCGACCACGACGGCGGCGAACTGCCCTCGGCCGCGCTGCCGGTGGACACCGAGCCGCAGCTGGCCGTGCGCCGGGGCGCCCTGCTGGCGCCGCGCCTGGCCAAGGCGCCGGACGCCGCCGGGGAGCCGCGCACGCTGGACGTCTCCGGCACGGTCCTGGTCACCGGCGCGATCGGCGGCCTCGGCGAGCTGACCGCCCGCCACCTGGTCGCCGCGCACGGCGCACGGCACCTGCTGCTGACCAGCCGCCGCGGCCCGCAGGCCGAGGGCGCCGCCGAACTCCTCGCCGACCTGCGCGAGGCGGGCGTCGAGGCCACCCTGGCCGCCTGCGACGTGGCCGACCGCGCCCAGCTCGCCGCCCTGCTCGCCACCGTCCCCGCCGAGCACCCGCTCACCGCCGTCGTGCACACCGCCGGCGTGGTCGACGACGGCACGGTGCTCTCGCTCTCCCCCGCGCAGTTCGACCGGGTGCTCGCCCCCAAGGTCACCGGCGCGCTCAACCTGCACGAACTGGCCGGGGACACCGCCGACTTCGTCCTCTTCTCGGCCGCCGCCGGCGTGCTCGGCAACCCCGGCCAGGCCAACTACGCCGCCGCCAACTCCTTCCTGGACGCCCTGGCCCGGCGCCGGCGCGCCCAGGGCCGGCCGGCCCTCGCGCTGGCCTGGGGCCTGTGGCAGGAGCGGTCCGGCATGGCCGGGCGCCTCGACGACGCCGACCTGAAGCGCATCGTGCGCGGCGGTGCGGTGCCGATGAGCGCCGGGACCGGACTGGCCCTGTTCGACGCGGCCGTGGCCTCGGGCGAGACGGTGCTGGTGCCGATCCAGCTGGACCGCTCGCAGCTGCGCGGCCGAGCCGCCGAGGTCCCCGCGCTGCTGCGCGGCCTGGCCTCCGGCGGACCGGCCCGCCGCACCGCCGGGGCGGCCGGCCCCGCTGCGGCGGGCGGCCTGGCCGAGCGCCTGGCCGGGCTCTCCGGCGAGGACCGCCGGCGGACCGTGCTCGACCTGGTCCGCGGCCACGTCGCCGCGGTGCTCGGCCACGGGTCGGGCGACGCGGTGGAGGAGGAGAAGGCCCTCAAGGAGCTGGGATTCGACTCGCTGACGGCGGTCGAGCTGCGCAACCGGCTCAACTCCGCGACCGGGCTGCGCCTCCCGGCCACCCTGGTGTTCAACCACCCGACGCCGCGCGCGCTCGCCGCGCACCTGCTCGTCGAACTGCTCGGCGCCGACGCGGACGCCGCCGCCCCGGCGGCGGTGGCCGCCGTGGCCGATCCCGAGGAGCCGATCGCGATCGTCGCGATGAGCTGCCGCTTCCCCGGCGGCATCGCCACCCCGGAGGCACTCTGGGAGGTGCTGGCCGAGGGCGGCTCGGTGCTCTCGGACTTCCCGACCGACCGCGGCTGGGACCTGGAGGGCATCTACCACCCCGAGCCGGGCACCCCGGGCCGCACCTACACCCGGACCGGCGGCTTCCTGACCGACGTGGCCGGCTTCGACCCGGCGTTCTTCGGCATCAACCACCGCGAGGCCCTCGCCATGGACCCGCAGCAGCGGCTGCTGCTGGAGACCTCCTGGGAGGCCGTGGAGCGGGCCGGGATCGACCCGCTCGGCCTGCGCGGCAGCCGGACGGGCGTGTACGCCGGCATGGTCTACCACGACTACGCGACCTGGGTGCGGGACGTCCCCGAGGAGGTGGACGGCTACCTGGGCAACGGCAGCGCGGCCAGCGTGGCCACCGGCCGGGTGGCGTACGCGCTGGGCCTGGAGGGCCCGGCCGTCACCGTGGACACCGCCTGCTCCTCATCGCTGGTGGCCCTGCACTTCGCGGCGGCCGCGCTGCGCCGCGGCGAGTGCGACCTCGCGCTGGCCGGCGGCGTGACGGTGATGTCCACGCCGAAGCTGCTGATCGAGTTCGCCCGCCAGCGGGGCCTCGCCGAGGACGGCCGCTGCAAGGCCTTCGCGGCAGGCGCCGACGGCACCGGGTTCTCCGAAGGCATCGGCATGCTGCTGGTCGAGCGGCTCTCCGACGCGCGGCGCAACGGGCACCCGGTGCTCGCGGTGCTGCGCGGCAGCGCCGTCAACCAGGACGGCGCCTCCAACGGGCTGACCGCCCCCAACGGCACCGCCCAGGAGCGCGTCATCCGGCAGGCGCTGGCCGCCGCCGGGCTCGCCCCGGGCGAGGTGGACGTGGTGGAGGCGCACGGCACCGGCACCCGGCTGGGCGACCCGATCGAGGCCCAGGCGCTGCTGGCCACCTACGGCCAGGACCGCGAACTGCCGCTGCTGCTCGGTTCGGTGAAGTCCAACCTCGGCCACACCCAGGCCGCGGCGGGCGTCGCCGGCGTGATCAAGACGGTGCTCGCCATGCGGCACGGCGTCCTGCCCGGCACCCTGCACGTGGACGAGCCCTCGCCGCACGTGGACTGGACGGCCGGCGCGGTGGAACTCGCCACCGGGACGCGGGCGTGGCCCGAGACCGGCCGCCCGCGCCGGGCCGGCGTCTCCTCCTTCGGCATCAGCGGCACCAACGCCCACCTCGTGCTGGAGCAGGGGGACCCGGCGCCGACCGCCCCCGAGCGGGCCCCCGAGGCCCCGGCCGTCCGGCCGTTGCTGCTCTCCGGCCGCTCGGAGGAGGCCCTGCGCGGCCAGGCGGAACGCCTGCTGGCGCTGGTCGAGGAGCAGCCGCTGCTGCACCCGGCCGACCTCGGGCTGTCCCTGGCCACCACGCGCTCGCAGTTCGCGCACCGGGGGGCCGTGGTCGCAGCGGACCGCGAGGGCCTGCTGACCGGGCTGCGTGCCCTGGCCACCGGGGCGCCGCAGGCGGCCGGGGTGCTGCGGGGGGTGGCGGCCTCCGGCCGGACCGCCTTCCTGTTCACCGGCCAGGGCGCCCAGCGCGCCGGCATGGGCGGCGAACTGTACCGGCGGTACCCGGTGTTCGCCGCGGCCTTCGACGCCGTCTGCGCGGAACTGGACCGCCACCTGGAGCGGCCACTGGCCGAGGTGATCACCGAGGGCGGCGAGCTGCTGGACCGCACCGGCTGGACCCAACCCGCCCTGTTCGCCCTCGAAGTCGCCCTCTACCGCCTCGTCGAATCCTGGGGCGTACGCCCGCACTTCCTCGCCGGACACTCCATCGGCGAGATCGCCGCCGCCCACGCCGCCGGCGTCCTCGACCTCCCCGACGCCGCCCGACTGATCACCACCCGCGCCCGCCTGATGGAACAACTCCCCACCGGCGGAACCATGGTGGCCCTGCGCGCCACCGAGGCCGACGTCCTGCCCCTGCTCACCGAACGCGTCTCCGTCGCCGCCGTCAACAGCCCCACCTCCCTCGTCATCGCCGGCCACACCGACGACGTCCGCACCATCGCCGAGAAGTTCGACAAGACCCGCGAACTACGCGTCAGCCACGCCTTCCACTCCCCCCTCATGGAACCCGTGCTCGACGAGTTCCGCACCACCCTCACCGAACTCACCTTCCACACCCCCACCATCCCCATCGTCTCCACCCTCACCGGCAAACCCGCCACCACCGACGAACTCACCGACCCCGACTACTGGACCCGCCACGCCCGCCACACCGTCCGCTTCCACGACGCCCTGGCCGCGCTGCTGGCGGAGGGTGTCACCACCTTCCTGGAACTCGGCCCCGACGGTGTGCTCACCGCCCTGGGACAGGAGTGCCTGGACGCCGCACGGGCCGGCGGCCGGGCGGCCCTGGTCGCCGCGCAGCGCCGGGACCGCTCCGAGGAGTTCGGCCTGGTGTCCGCCCTGGCCGCACTGCACCTGCACGGCGTGCCGGTGGACTGGAGGGCGTTCCACGCGGACGGCCGCACGGTCGACCTGCCCACCTACGCCTTCCAGCGCCGCCGGTACTGGCTGGACGCCGTCCAGCCGAAGGCCGGTGCCGAGGCGGCGGCCCCGCTGGACGCGTCCTTCTGGGCGGCCGTCGAGCAGCAGGACGAGGCCTCGCTGGCGGCCGTCCTGCGGCCGGACGGTGGCGGTGAGCTCCCGGCCGAGCTGCGGGCCGCACTGCCGCTGCTCGCCGCCTGGCGGCGCGCCGCCCGGGAGGACGCCCCCGCGCCGCGGCCGGGCGCCGCGCCGGGCGACGCCCCGGCCGACGGGGAGCGGCCGGACCGGTCCGCCGGGCTGCGCGAGCGGCTCGCCGGCCTCACCGAGCCGGAGCGCGACGAGCTGCTGCTGGAGCTGGTCGAGGAGTGCGCCGCCGGGGTGCTCGGCGGGGCGCCGTCGACCGGCCTGGACCCGGAGGGCGGCTTCCTGGAGCAGGGCTTCGACTCCCTGACCGCCGTCGAGCTGCGCAAGCTGCTCACCGAGGCGACCGGTCTGCGCCTGAGCAGCACGCTGATCTTCGACTACCCGACCCCGGCCGTCCTCGCCAAGCAGCTGCGCACCGCGCTGGACCCGCGGCTGCCGGGCGACGGAGGGCCCGTACCGGACGGCGCCGCCCAGGACGGCGCTCCCCAGGACGGCGCCGTCGCGGCGGTCGGGACGGCCGAGGCGGTCGGCGACGAGCTGATCGACGGCATGGATCTGGCCGAGCTGCTCCGCCTGGCCCGCGACAACTAGGGACACGCCCCGGACGGTCCGCGCCCTGCCCGCACCGGGCACGGCGCGGATCGTCGGCCGTCCCCCCACCTGAGCCCGATGCCCGATGTACGGAGATTTGTGATGAACGCAGCACCCCAGGAAGTCGTCGCGGCGCTCCGGGATTCCCTCAAGGAGATCCAGCGGCTGCGCCGGGAGAACCGGCAGCTGGTCGACGCCGGCCGGGAGCCGATCGCCATCGTCGGCATGGCCTGCCGCTACCCGGGCGAGGTCACCTCGCCCGAGGAGCTGTGGCAGCTCGTCGCCGGGGGCGTGGACGCGATATCCGGCTTCCCGGTGAACCGGGGCTGGGACATCGAGGCGCTGTACGACCCGGACCCGGACAGGCCGGGCACCAGCTACGTGCGCGAGGGCGGCTTCCTGCACCGGGCGGACGAGTTCGATCCGGCGTTCTTCGGGATCAGCCCGCGCGAGGCGCTGGCGATGGACCCGCAGCAGCGGCTGCTGCTGGAGACCTCCTGGGAGGCCTTCGAGCGGGCCGGGATCGCGCCGACCGCGGTGCGCGGCAGCCGGGTCGGGGTGTTCGCCGGCATCGCCACCGCGGACTACGCGGCCCGCTTCCAGTCCGTCCCCGAGGAGGTGGAGGGCTACCTGGGCAACGGCAGCGCCGGCAGCGTGGCCTCCGGCCGGGTGGCGTACGCGCTGGGCCTGGAGGGCCCGGCCGTCACCGTGGACACCGCCTGCTCCTCCTCGCTGGTCGCCCTGCACCTGGCGGCCCAGGCGCTGCGCTCCGGCGAGTGCTCGCTGGCCCTGGCGGGCGGCGTCACGGTGCTCTCGACCCCGGCCGGGTTCGTGGAGTTCAGCCGCCAGCGCGGGCTCGCGCCGGACGGCCGCTGCAAGTCCTTCGCCGCCGCCGCGGACGGCACGGCCTGGGGCGAGGGCGTGGGCATGCTGCTGCTGGAGCGGCTCTCCGACGCCCGCCGCAACGGGCACCCGGTGCTGGCGCTCGTCCGCGGCTCGGGCATCAACCAGGACGGGGCGAGCAGCGGGCTCACCGCGCCCAACGGCCCCGCCCAGCAGCGGGTGATCCGGCAGGCGCTGGAGAGCGCCGGGCTGTCGGCGGCCGAGGTGGACGTGGTGGAGGCGCACGGCACCGGCACCACCCTGGGCGACCCGATCGAGGCCCAGGCACTGCTGGCCACCTACGGCCAGGACCGCGAACTGCCCTTGCTGCTAGGCTCGTTGAAGTCCAACATCGGCCACACCCAGGCCGCCGCCGGCGTCGGCGGCATCATCAAGATGGTCGAGGCGATGCGCCGGGGCACCGTCCCGCGCACCCTGCACGTGGACGCCCCGACGCCCGAGGTGGACTGGACGGCCGGATCGGTCGAGCTGGTCACCGAGGAGCGGGCGTGGCCCGTAACCGGCCGCCCGCGCCGGGCCGGCGTCTCCTCCTTCGGCGTCAGCGGCACCAACGCCCACGTCATCGTCGAGCAGGCGCCGGATGAGCCGGCCGGGACGACCGACGCCCCGGCCGGGGCAGCGCCCGCGCTCGTCCCGCACCTGCTGTCGGCGAAGACCGTCCCCGCGCTGCGCGAGCAGGCCGCCCGGCTGCGCGCCCGGCTGGACGCGGACCCGGGGCTGGACCTCACCGACCTGGCCTACTCGCTGGCCACCGGCCGCGCGCAGTTCGCCCACCGGGCCGCCGTGGTCGCCGCGGACCGCACCGAACTCGCCGCCGGACTGGCCGCCCTGGCCGAGGGCGAGGGGATCACCGGGACGGCCTCCGGCCGGACCGCCTTCCTGTTCACCGGCCAGGGCGCCCAGCGCGCCGGCATGGGCGGCGAACTGTACCGGCGGTACCCGGTGTTCGCCGCGGCCTTCGACGCCGTCTGCGCGGAACTGGACCGCCACCTGGAGCGGCCACTGGCCGAGGTGATCACCGAGGGCGGCGAGCTGCTCGACCGCACCGGCTGGACCCAACCCGCCCTGTTCGCCCTCGAAGTCGCCCTCTACCGCCTCGTCGAATCCTGGGGCGTACGCCCGCACTTCCTCGC